>NZ_JBFUGY010000021.1:0-132430 GCF_056402655.1 Bradyrhizobium sp. P3_C3
CGCCGCCGCCGCCCCGCGCCCGCCGCCGCCGCCCCGCGCCGCGCGCAGCGAGCCGCCGGCACCCCCGGCTCCGCCCGCAAAGCCGGCCGCGGAGAAGACCAGCTTTGAAAATCTCGAAGACGAGATGGCCTCGCTGCTCGGCCGTCCGAAGCCGTCTTCGTGAGGCTGCCGGCCCTCCCGCGTAGAGTTGTTTTTCTTTCTGTCCTGATCGCCGCGGCTTCGCTCGCGATGCCTGCGCATGCGCAGGACATCAGCATCAATCTCGGCGGTCAGGGGGGCGGCGTCACCGAGCGCGCGATCCAGCTCATCGCGCTGCTCACGGTGCTGTCGATCGCGCCGTCGATCCTGATCATGATGACGTCATTCACGCGCATCGTGGTCGTCTTGTCGCTGCTGCGCACCGCGATGGGCACGGCGACCGCGCCGCCGAACTCGGTGATCATCGCGCTCGCGATGTTCCTCACCTTCTTCGTGATGGGACCTGTCCTGCAGAAGTCCTACGACGAGGGCATCCGCCCGCTCGTCGCCAACCAGCTTGGCGTCGAGGACGCACTCCAGCGCGCTTCCGTCCCCTTGCGCGGCTTCATGCAGAAGAACGTGCGCGAGAAGGACCTCAAGCTGTTCCTGGATCTCTCCGGCGAGCCGCCGCCGGCCACGCCGGACGACCTCGCCCTGCGCATCCTCGTCCCCGCCTTCATGATCTCCGAGTTGAAGCGCGCCTTCGAGATCGGCTTCCTGCTGTTTCTCCCCTTCCTGATCATCGACCTCGTCGTCGCCTCCGTGCTGATGTCGATGGGCATGATGATGCTGCCGCCCGCAACGATCTCGCTGCCGTTCAAGCTGATCTTCTTCGTGCTGGTCGATGGCTGGTCGCTGGTGGCGGGAAGCCTGGTGCAGAGTTACGGGGGCGGATAGCTGCGGCTCCATCCGCCGTCATGCCCCGGCTTGACCGGGGCATCCAGTACGCCGCGGCCTTTCGATTTCATCACTGCGGTCTCTGGAATACTAGATCGCCCGATCAAGTCGGGCGATGACACCGAGAACGTGGCGTACAGTGAGACGGCGTCGACAGCGCCCCTACCCCTTCACGTCATACTGCTTGCTGAGGTGATCGCCGATCTGCACCAGCATGGCGACGCTTTCGGGGAAGCCCGGCTTATCCGTCGCGGCCTGGTCGGCATCGGCGCGGAATTCCCAGCTATCGCCGTCGCGGACGATCAAGATGACGAGGTCATCCGGACCATCGGCATGGACCTTCAATTCGGCCCGCGCCATGGCGATGAGTTCGGCTTCGGTCTTGGCAGGCTTGCTCATATCGACGCTCTCCCGGCATGAAGACGCGCAGGTTGCCGCTTCAACGGGCACCTGTCGAGAGGCCTCGTAGTAGCAGGGTTCCTACCGCGTCATCTTGATCTGCCGCACGACGGGGATCGTGGGCAGCGAGCCGGTGTGGTCGGCCTCGTCCTTGGCTTGCGGCGAGGCCGGCGCGCGGGCGGTTGCGTCGGGGAAGCGCTGCTTCATCTCGCGCAGGAAGCCGTCGAGCGTGTCGACGCTGGCAGCGAGCTTGGCGATCTCGGCAAATTCGGCGCTGGAGGACGCTGCCGGCTTGCTCGCGATGTCGAAGGCGACCCGGTCCGCACTCTCGCTCATCAGCGGCGCATATTTCTCGCGGAAGCGCGACAGGCCGATCGAATCGTCGGCGAGCGCATAGCCGACGGCGGCGCGGATGATGTCGCTCTTCTCCACCGCGTTGAGTGGCTTGAAGTCGCGGAAGCGGTCGCCGTAATAGAGCTCGATCTGCTCGGCGGATTCGCGCCAGCGCCGCGCCGCCCAGAAGATGTCGGAGCGCAGGCGGAGCACCTCGCGTCCGGAAACGTTGGAGACGATGTCGAGCGCGAGATCGTGGCGGCCGACGTCGCTCTGCGCGCGCGCCTCCAGCAGCAGCCGCTGCTGCCGTAGCTCACCGGAGAGATCGCTGATGCGGCTCGCGCGCAGCGCCGAGATCGCCATGTCGGGCTTGCGGTTGGCGAGGTAGATCATGGACAGGCGCGCGGCGACCTGGGCGCGGGCTGCGCCTTCGAGGCGATGGTCGACCTGGTACTGCAACAGTTCGGCGGCCTGGTCGAGCAGGTCAATCGAGGCGAGACGGTCGGCGAGGCGGCGGATCAGTTCGTCGCCGCGGCGGCCGATCGGCGTCAGTTCGCGGAACTCGTAGAACATCCCGAGCGCCTCGACCGGCGGCAGCTCGTCGCCCTTGGGCCCCAGGAAGATCTGCGTGAACAGGTCGGAGGCGAGGTCCTGCGCCTGACGCGAGGCCTCGGCGTTCGGCTGGAGCCTTGTCGCGGTGCGCGCCGCCCTGAGCGCGTCCCGGTAGCGCCCGTTCTCGGCATATATCTGCGACAGCATCTGGAGCGTCTTGACCTCKATCGAGTCGCCCCGCCAGGTCATCGACAGCGTCTCGAGCTCACGCAGCGCGTCTTCCTTGCTGATCTCGTCGCGCTTCTGCCGCAGCGCCACTTCGAGCTGCTTGGCCTCGGCCGCCGCCTGACGATCGTTCGAGGCGACCGCGAATTTGTAGTCGTCGAGCGCATCCCTGTCGTGCCCGAGCGCCTCGGCGAGCCGGCCGCGCAGCACGGCGAAGCCGGGCGCCGCCTCTGGCGATATGCCGACCACCTCGATCTCGCTGCGGCGCTTGGAGGCGCCGGCATAATCCTTCACCTCGAGCGAGGCGCGCATCGCCTCCATCGTCACGATGCGCTGGATGTCGATCGGCAGCGAGGCGATGGCGAATTCGACGTTCTTGAACTTCTCGCGCGCATCCGCCCACTTGCCCTGGCGCGCATAGGCGAGCGCCTTCCAGAGTTGGGAATCGTGGCTGTTGCCGATCACGGGATTGGCGAGGTCCTTCAAGCCCTGCGCCGGCCGGCCGATCAAGATGTTCGCGATCGCATGCATGATCAGCGCGCCGCTCTCCTCCTTGTTGAGGGGATCGGCCAGCATCAGGTCGGTCACCGACTTGGCTTCGTGGTACATGGCGCGCGACATGTAGAACTGCGCGAGATCGAGCCGCGGCAGCGAGCGCTGCGCCGGCTCGACGGCCGCGATCGCCGTGATCAGACTGCCCTGGCGCGTCCAGAAATCCTCCGACTGGCCCTTGCGCCAGCCTTCCGGACTGAAGACCGGCCGCACCGCGGTCGGCGCGCGCTCGGCGGAGATATCGACCGGCGACAGCGTCAGTCCGCCCTTCTTGCCGAGAATGACCTTGTCGGATCCGACCTCGACGCCGACCTCGTCGGAGTTCGGCCGGATCGCGATGCCGTGCGCGGATTCCAGCAGCGAGAGATCGACGAGATCCTGCCGCTTGATGAAGCCGCGCACCGGCCGCTGCCCGGTGACGACATAGAGCGTGTCGCCGGCGTCGGGATCGGTCAGCTTGTGCAACAGGCCCGGATTGGCGAAGGGGATCGCGATATTGGCGAGTGCGGGGTCGGTGATGTTGCGCGACATCATCAGCGGCAGCGGCGTCGCCTGGATCTTGTCGGCGAGCGTCAGGAGCCAATTGGTCTCCTTGCCGACCTCCTCGCTCGTCAGCGAGTAGACCAGCGGCCGGGTGAGACGGATGCGGACCGCCTGCCCCTTGTCGAGCGGCATGCGGCTGACCTCGCCGATCATCGCACCGCCCCGACTGCGGATCGCCTCGACGTCGATCGGCTTCGGCGTATCGAACACCAGCCACACCGTATCACCGCGGCGGAACGCCGCCGCAGGCGTTGCCACCTGAAGCGGGAAGATCACGCGCAAGCCATCGCTGTCGCGGCGCACATCGACGCTGGCCACGGTGGGCTGCGGCGCAGCCGGCGCCTCGGCAGGTGCGACCTTGACGCTGTCCTTGACCGGCTTTTTCGCAGCCTCCTTCACGACCTCCTTGGGCGCTTCGGACACCGCGGGCTTGACGGGCGCGACCACAGCTTCCGTTGCCGACGCCGCAGGCTTCGACACGTCCTTGTGCGGTTCCGCGGCATGCGGTGCTTCGGCCGCTGGAGCCGGCGCAGGCTTCGGTGCTTCGGCCGGCGGCATCGCCGCCGGAGCTTCCGGCTTCACCTCGGGCTTGGCTTCGATCTTGGCTTCGATCCTGGCTTCGCGCGCGATCGTCTCGGACGTCGGCGGCGCGATCTCGCGATGGACCTCCTTCGGCTTCTCCGCCGCCGGCTTTTCCGCCGCCGGCTTTTCCGGAGCCGGTCCATGGCCTTGGGCCATAGGCTTCGCCTGCGCGATCACCGCCTCAGCCGTCGCGGCGGTCTTGCCCTTGTCGGGTTGGAAGGAGATGTCGACGACGTAATTCTTCTCGTCGCGGAAGGAGTGCACGTCCGAATCGCCGATCAGCGCGATCTCGACACTGGTCTGGTCGATGTCGGACTTCTGCTTGATCGAGGCGACGTTCGGGGGCGCGGCGACGACCGCGTCCGCCAGATCGAAATTGAGGCCGGCATTGAACGCGAGCGTCAGCTTCTGCTCGTTGAGCACGGAGGACACGCCGACGCCGTCGGGCATCTCGAACACGAAGCGCACGAAAGTCGGCTGCACCGAGGCGCGCACGCGGATCTGCGGACGCTTCTTGGTCTCGGCTGCGGCGCGCTGGGCGCGCAAGGCACGTTCGGCGACACGCGCACGCTCGGCCAGTTCCCTGACCACGTCCATGGGCAGGCTTGGCGGCGGCCCCTTCCAGCCCTCCGGCAAGAGATCGATGAAGGTGCGCTCGCCGGCATTCATGGTGTTGACGGTGACGCGCCGCGCCAGCGACAGGCGGATGGCGCTGCCGTCGGGATCGCGGCGGGCAGAATTGACGTAGTCGGGCGCACCTTCCGGAACGCGATCGACGGGAACGTCGACCGCCCGGTCGAAGCGAATGATGAGAATGGAGCCGGCCGTCGTCACCTCGGAGGGAACGTCCTCGCCGAGCTTGATCACCAGACGGGCAAAGCCGCCACCGGCCGAGAAAGTCGCCTCGCCCCGGACCACATCGGCGGCGCGGGCGGGCGCACCAAGGCCGATAAGCAGGCAGGCCGCCAGCACGGGCGCCTTGCGGACATGGCGCGACAACCCCCGCGCCAAAGCGCGGGCTCGCGACATAAATCCAGCGGCAGCCTTCTGCGCCATTGGCGGCGTTTCTTCCAATTCGGCGGTCCATGCCGGCACTGGCGCCGGCCCGTGCCGTCGACTGTAGGTTTTGCCAATTAAGGACTTGTTAATGCTGTAATGACGAATTCACCCGGCACAGTGCGTCGCGACGCCTGCTTGCGGGCTCGGGCGTTCGTGCTTCGAAATCTGGGGAGCAAGTGGTTAAGGAGGTGTTAACACCCCCTTCGTCCGCACCCGTCAGGAATGCCAATCAAACCCCGCGATTGGCCGGCAAGGCATTCAACTTGCCTCGCGCTTCGCGAATTGACTGCAAGGTCAATCGCTTTTCCGAGATTCGGCTCTCGATGTACTCACGCTCGAGATCGGTCAACTGTGTGTTCAACAACCGCTGATAGCGGCGAATGCTATCGTCGTGAGCTTGAATGAGCGCGAACCTTGCATCCATATTCACCTCCGATTCGTTCCGCCTCACCGAGCCAACTCAGTCGTAATCGACGCCATAACGCGCGAACTCGTCGCCGATGTTCTTCTGAATTGTCCTTGCAGTCGAAATGTCAGATTTTCCGCCGATCGCATCGCCTTGCTTCAGCTTGGCAAGCCCGCGACCAAAAAGCGCGCTCGCCAATTCGGGGGCGACTCGCAAGGCAGCATTGTAGTCATCGATCGCCGCACCGAACTCACCCATCTTCAGGTGGATCAGCCCACGCGAGTCGTACACGGCAGCGCTGGTCGATCCCGATTGAAGCGCTCTGTCGCAATCCTCCAGCGCTTCTCGCGAGGCGCTGAGAACCGCGCGGGTCCAACATCGTCCGCTCCATGCCGCCCGCGAGGCGGGCTGGAGACGGATTGCCTCGTCGTAATCATGCGCCGCGCGCTGGTGGTCGTTTTTCTTCAGATAGGCTCCGGCGCGGTTGACGAAGGCAGCGCCATAGCCGGGATCGAGCTTGATCGCATCATCAAAGGCTTCGATCGCGAGCTCATATTCACGTCTCCTCAAGTGAGCCACGCCGCGGTTGTTGAAGGCCTTTGCGTATGTCGGATTGAGTGCGATCGACTGATCGAAGTCGCTGATGGCGCTGTCGTAGTCGCCCTTTGCCGTGTAGGCGTTGCCGCGATTGTTATACGCGATTGCCAGAGCTGCCGACGAATCTGGACGCGCCTGTATGAAAGTCGTGCAGGCGCCGATCCGGGCATCGAGCGAGGTGGTACCCGTCCCGTTGCACAGTTCGATATTGCTGAGATAGCTGTCCTTCACCCCGGAGTTCTGGGCCGCGACCGGCAAGCCGACCCACATCAGGACGACAAGCGCCAGTCCGCCTTCGGCAACGGAGGATCCTGGTTTCATGTCAGGCTCCCGATCTTCTGAGATCTGGCGATTGCACCGGCTCGGACCAATTCTCTAGCAGCCGCGACAGATGTTCAGATTGAGCCTTTGCTCGGCCCTTTGCTCGGGTTGGCGTGGCCCCGCTGCGCCGGGCTTCTTCGTATATTTGGTCTTGCCCTCTTCGATCAGAGTGGAAAACCTGGTGGTTCCGTCGTCCGAGATTTCGACGTGAGGTGTAGTGCCTCGAATGCCCATCGTCGCGACCGGCGTTTCGATCTTCATGTCACCGGTCTTCGCAACCTGGCCGGCAACAAAAACGAACGTACCCTTGGTCAGGTTGAAGGCTGTCGAATTGGACTTTCCACCCGGCTCGTAGACGTATTCGTCCAATGTCATGCGGGCGTTGCTCGACAAGTTGAACGAAGTTCCATCGACGAAATTGATGCCGACCCGACTGTCGGCACCGGTTCGAACCACATCGCCCAAATAGACGGGATCACCGACTTTCGTCTGGATGGATTCGGCCCCGACGTTTGCCTGGACAATGGCGGCGCCCGCATGCTCGATGATGACCGAGCCATCGGCTGTCACAACTTTCCCGATTGGCTTTGACGACGAGTCCAGCACGGCGCGCCGCGGAGAATCGTCCTGCGCCTGAACCGGGCGGGGTGACGAAGCGGCCAGCGCAAGCACGAGACCTGCCACGAGAACAATCGCTGCACGAGCGCCCATGGCTTCCTCCTTTTCGAAGATATGATCCTCGAGCATCCGAACGGCTCCGACAGCGCTGGCGAAAGCCATCGGGGATAATGGCAGACCAGCAACAGCAAACCACGACAGCCAAAATGGTTATTCCGGGGTAATCCGAATGGCTGATCGCCGTGTCCAAAAGAGTCACTATCCGCGCCAGGCAATTTCAAACAGCTTTTAGCGCTGAAAGCGGTACCGTCGGGCGAAACGTCAGCAATTCTGCCGTGATCAGCCTGGGCGGAATTCTCAGAAACGACAACTTTTTAGCGGGCATAGCTGAGGTTGCCGGCACAAAATTGTTCCCGATCGCGTGACGCGGCAAGCCGGCCAAGACGCGGCGGCATAGGGCGACGCCTGAGGCCGACCGCTAGGGCAATCGAGGTTGAAAAATGGCCGTCACGTCCACTGCAGAGCACGGGGGCGAGCGCGAAGCCGCTGCGGGCCTGCATCGCCGCGTGAAGACGGCGAAGAGCAATCCTCCTGATGTACCCGCTATTCAATCTCATGAGCGAGCCTCTGCCGGCCGTTTCGGGATGCTGTCGCTCACGGCATTGCTCTTCTCGATGATCAAAGAGGTCAGGGCCGCAGACCCGAACGCAACGTTCCTGGACGACGATACGATTACATACAAGGACTTTGCACACGGCACGTTCGAGCTCACGACCAAGGAATCAATCCCGCGGCACATCATCGTCGAGGACCCCGGACAAACGGTCGTGCTGAGCAAGGTCGGCTCCGGGCTTACCGTGAATCAGCTCGACAACAGCGCGACCCGCATGGAGGAGCTGCGGGTGGCCCAGCAGGAGGCGCTCGAAAATTTCTCGAAGGGATTTGGCAAGAACGGGTCCGGCACGCCTCCGTTCGTCGAATCTCTGCCGCTGGAGCCGATCAATTTCATAGCGCCCGCGGCGCCAAGCGCACTGCTGCCGTTGCAGCCGATCATCGTCACGGTGCCCGACATCATCACGCCCGTGCGGACGCCGCCGATCTTGAATGTGCAGGCGGGCCCGCTTGAACTCGACACGGTCGCGTTCGACGTCTTCGCCGCAACGAGGGGAACCTTCAGCGCCAGCAGCTCCAGCGCCGCGCTGACTTTCGGCATCAGCGGAGGCGCTACGGGCGCTACCGCGCTGCAGGGAGCGATCTACGACGTATCGAAGACCAGCTCTTATGGCACGCTTTATCTGAACAGCTCGACTGGCGCCTATGCCTTCGTTCCCAACAGTGGCGCGATCAACGCGCTGAAGACGCCGACCACCGATAGCTTTGTGATCACCGTGTCCGACGGGTCGCTTTCGGCTCAACAGGCCTTCACGATCAACATCAACGGGGCCGACGACGCGGCGATCATCTCCGGCACGACGACCGGCTCGTCAGTCGAATCCGGCGGCGTCGCCAATGCCGCATCCGGCCCACCTGGCCCACCTGTCACAACCGGCAAGCTTTCGGATATCGACGTCGACGACCCCGCCAACACTTTCACGGCCGTCAATTCCCCGACGAAGAGTGCACACGGCTACGGCACTTTCACCATGACCGCCGACGGCGTCTGGAGCTACACGCTCGATCAATCCAACAGCGCAGTGCAGGCTCTGAACGTCGGCAAGACGCTGACAGACACCTTCACGGTGACCAGCATCGGCGGCACCCCGCAGTTGATTACCATCACGATCAACGGCGCCAACGATGCTGCCATCATTTCCGGGACGACGACCGGCACCGTGACGGAAGCCGCATGTTGGAAGCCCGGGACTCCGATCGCGACCGGCAAGCTTGCAGATACGGATGTCGACAATACTCCCGACAGCTTCACGCCGGTGACCTCGCCAAGGGCGAGCGACCATGGCTACGGCTGCTTCCGGATGACGGCTGACGGCGTCTGGACCTACACGCTCGATGACACCAATTGCGCCGTCCAGGCGCTGAACGCCTACGACACCCTGACCGACACCTTCACCGTGACCACCGTCGACGGCACCGCGCAGGTGGTGACGATCACCATCCACGGCACGAACGATCCGGCCATCATCCACGGCTGCATCACTGGCTCGGTGACCGAGCCCGATTGCAGGGAACACGGCAAGCCGACGGCGAGCGGCAGACTGACTGACACCGACGTCGACAACACGCCGAACACATTCACGCCGGTCACTTGTGCGACCCGGAGCGCGGGCGGCTACGGCGCTTTCACGATGACCGCCGCCGGTGTGTGGACCTACACGCTCGACACCACCAACTGTGCCGTGCAGGCGCTTCCTTCCTGCGAGACTTTGACCGACACCTTCACGGTCACGACCATCGATGGGACGGAACAGACCATAGCCATCACAATCCACGGCGCCGACGATCGCGACCATTTCGGCCACGCGGCAGCTCTCAATGCCGCCGATCCGCCCCACGCCACCGCGCCCCCCGAAAACAATGCGGCTGCGAGAGCCTTTGCCGCCGGTCCGACGGTGGCTGCGAGCACCCATGACGCGAACACGGATGGCATCGGCGCCTCCGGCGAAAGTCCCGATCATGGCAAGATCGGCACAAACGGCGGTCGCGACACCTCTCACGACGGGCACGAACAGACCCTTCTTGCCGGCGGCTCCAGAGACGATCATTTCGTCTTTGCCTCGACGTCGAATTCCAGTGCAGCGCGCCCTGATATCATCTCTGGTTTCAAGGCAGACTCTGAGCGGGGCGACCTGATAGCTCTCGGCGCGCTCACCCTCTCCGTTCTGGCACTCGACCCCTCCAGCACGACGGTGCCCGCACATACGATCGCCTGGCTCTACGACAGCTCGGCGAACCAGACCATCGTGTACGTCAATCCGACGGATCAAAGCTTGAGCATCGGCGATTCCAGTCTGGTGGAAATCCATCTCGATGGCTTCTCCACCGTCCAGACGTCGGATTTCATGCTCGCGCTGGAAACGTCGGGTCATGCGATGGCAGCCGCGCCGGCCAATCTGGAACCGGGCGCGGACAACGACGCGACCGGTAGCCCGACGACGGCGGCCAGCCTCTCATCGGGCGAAATCGTCCATGAGCGAGCCGCCCTGATCGACGGAGACGGGCCCGGGCAAGCTGCGAAGGCGAGCGGGTGCACATTCGATGCCGATTGCGAACGGGTTGTCCGGGTCGGGCACACCCAGTTCGTTCAGCCCGACGATACGAACACGCGATCGGACGCCCCCACCGGCGGGAACGCGGCCTCCGCGGTGAGCCACGTGCAGCCCGTCCACCAGCTGCATTCCACGGCAGTCGCGGAGAATAGGTTCGTATTCGACAAGCTGACACCGTTCGGCAACGGCAAGGAGATCGCGCCCGCTCCAGAGAGCGTGGCCACCAAGGACAGCGGCCCGGTCACACCGTCCACGGTCGACCCGAGCATCGAGTCCGGCCCAGACTCCATCGAGACGTCACACCACGAAAATCACTTGCGCGAGTATCATCATGGGGACCCGATAGCCGAGAACGGCCTTCCTCGAGTTGCTTCGGTTCACCTCGGGGACTCATTTCATTTCAAGCAGCACGGCTCTGACGGTTCGGGTGACATTGCGCCCGCGCCCTGGCACGCGGCGGTCGAACCCTACGCCATCAAGGATGGCGCTTTGCATGGCCACCATTCAGAGCTCAGCGCAGGATGGGACGATCCTTCGGACCCGTCCGGTCATCACGAACATGCTGGCGTCGTCCACGGATTCAGGGCGGCGTCGATGCCTGAGCCGTCCCCGCCGCATATTGATCCGGCTCACGGCGCAGGCTCAGCTCACGCCCACGTGCCCCACGATCTGATCGTGTGATGTCCGCAGGGCAACTGGATCTTCAGTGTTGTATTCCGGTGCCATCCGATGCGGCGGAGCTGTCCCGCTCGGGACAAACATCGTCAGTGTCGCCATCTTCTTCTTGCGGCGGCAATGCATGCTGATGGTCAAGCGCGGATGTCCAGGCCAACGTCATCGCCGCGATGAGCAGCCGATTGACGGCTTCGATTGCGCGTTCTGCTACGGACGAGTAATTCATGGCTTCCGCCCGCGCGGCTGATTGCCGATGGCGGGAGCCTAGGACGAACTCTCCAGCACCACTGTACTCCAGTTCACAGTTGCACGCGTCAACTCATCGCAGCCTCAGAAGATGCCGCTTGCTTCAGCTGCATCTGCAACGCGAGCCGACGAGCTTCGTGCGGCAAAGACATCAAGCTCGCGATCACCCCACTCCCCGGCGCGTTTGATCTGCGTACTTGGTTGCCGAGTAGGCTCGCACAACCTCAGAGGTGTTGCGGTCCATCAACGACTCTGAATCAAATGTGATCATTGCGATGCGAATGCGATTGGTCAACTTTTTTGGGGGAGCAATCAATGAGCGGAGAAGCCAACTGCATTGTATGTAGCCAGGCAAGAGCGGTCGTAGCCGTCTTTCCAATCGCGCGGGGCTATGCACTAAAGGTATACGAGTGTTCCTGCTGCCACAGCACCCTTCATCTCGTGACTCGCACGACGAAGGCTGCGCTGATCAGGCAGCACTGCGAGACCCTCCTTCCCGTCGAGAAGCCGCTGAGCGCGACGGGTCCCAGGGTTCAACAGCGGTTCGCGAACTAGACACGCAAGGCGTCTAGCCGCGTACAGGCCGAACGACCGCGCGATTGCGCGCAGGCTGCCGCAGCGCGCCGCGCCTCCGGAGCCTTCAATTCGGCTTTTGCGTCGGCTTGCCGTCGATCTTGGGGAGATCGCCGGCCGCGGCCGATTGATCGCCGCCGCCATTGGCCCGGCGGGCCATCTCGACCGTCAGCCGCTCGGCGGCCTCCGGCGACATCACGCCCATGATGTCCGACATCTTTCGCGGCGCGATCTGCGAGGCGATCTCGATCAGCACGCCCATCTCGAGCCGGTCGAACACCCGTGCGGCGTCCTTGGGCTTCATGCCCTCATACATGGTCACGAGGCCCTTCATGCGCTGGGCTTCAGCGGCCTTCTGCTCGGCCTGGGTCGCGGAGATGCGGGATTCCACCGCCTTCATCTCCTCGACCTTGTTTTCGATGCGCTTCTCGGCCGACTTCAGCAGGCTCTCGCGGATGTCGATCTCGCGCTGGCGGGACTCGATCTCCTGGCGGCGTGCCTGCAAGCGCTCCAGGATCGCGCGCTCGGAGGCCGAGACCTGCGGCTGGGCCTCGTCCATCTTGACCACGGTGCCCTCGGGTTTGGTCTCGGGCGCGGCAAGCTTTGGCGCCTCCTTCGGCGCGCCGTGGGTGGATCCCGTGATATCGGGGTCTTCCCGCCCCGTCGGAAAGTTCAGATTCTCCTGCGCCCAGGATTTCTTGATCTGGCTCGGCTGGTAGTCGAAGACATAGCCGCCATTGATCACGAGGCCCACGACCTTGAGCGTGGCGAGCCCTGCGACGGCGACCAGAACGACCGGAATGACGCGGATGTTACGAAAGGATTTCATACCCTGACTTTATGCCGCAAGGCCGTTGGATCGTCGGCGCTCGGAGAAGGCTTCGGCCGCAGCCGCCACCGCCTTCGCCGATGAGGGCTTGGCCGCGGGCACCGCGGCCGCTTCCGGGCTCGCCGCAGGGCGCGCGGCGATCGCGATCTTGGACAGGCGCCGCACCACGTTGTCGGCTTCGCCGAGCTGCTTGTAGAGCTGGTCCGACATCTGCGTCGCCGCCGCCAGCTGGCTGCCGAGGTTCTCGTTGACGTCGCGTACCGCGAGCTTCAGCCCGCCGATCGCGCGCTCGGCGATCTCGGTGGCAGTGATCAGCTCGCCGATGACCGCCTTCAGCGAATGCTCGTCCGCCTTCAGCCGCGTCAGCCGCTTGTTGAGCATGACACAGTAGACGATGGTCAGCATCAGCAGGATAGCCACCAGCGTCTCGATCGCCATTCCCAGGGAGTGGTTCATGGGGCCTCCATCATCTTGTTCTGCTCGTCCACCTTCTCGAACATCGCAAGTGTCGTACTTGGCTTGCGCAGGGGTTTCGTCACCCGTATCGCGACGCGGTCGCCGACCCGGCCCATCCGCCCCTCGGTCAGAGTGACGTCGCCGCAACGCACGGTCACGTTGGCATCCGCGCGCATGTCGAGCGGCAGGGTGTCGCCGACCTTGAGCCGCATCAGCTGCTTGAGCGGGATTTCGGCCTCGTAGAGCACGGCATCGACCGCGATCTCGGCCTGGTTGATCTCGGTGGCGAAATGGCCCTCCCAGATCGTGTCGCGGCCGAATTTTTCGCCCATGAACATCTGGAGCAGGACGCCCCGGATCGGCTCGATGGTCGCGTAAGGCAGCAGCAGCTCGATGTTGCCGCCGCGATCTTCCATGTCGATGCGCAGGCGCACCAGGATCGCGGCGTTGGCGGGACGGCTGATCGCGGCGAAACGCGGATTGGTCTCGAGCCGGTCGATCGTGAAGGTGACCGGCGACAGCGGCCGGAACGCCTGCTCGGCGTCGACCAGTACCACCTCGACCAGCCGCTTGACCAGCTCGGTCTCGATCGTGGTGTAGGGCCGGCCCTCGATGCGGAGCTGGCTGGCGCCGCGGCGACCGCCGAGCAGCACGTCGATCATCGAATAGATCAGGCTGGAATCGACCACCGCCATGCCGAAGTTTTCCCACTCCTCGGCCTTGAACACCGAGAGAACGGCCGGCAGCGGGATCGAGTTCATGTAGTCGCCGAAGCGCACCGAGGTGATGCGGTCGAGCGAGACCTCGACGTTGTCGGAGGTGAAATTGCGCAAGGAGGTCGTCAGCAACCGCACCAGGCGGTCGAAGACGATTTCGAGCATCGGCAGACGCTCGTAGGAGACCATCGCTGAATCGATGATCGCGCGAATGCCGGAATGGTCGTCGAGCGTGACGTCGCCGACCGCGAAGCCGAGAAGATTGTCGATCTCCTCCTGCGACAGCACCCGCTCGCCGGAATTCTTGCCGGCGCCGAGATCGCGGCTGCCGTCCTCGACCATGGCCGCCCATTGCAGGGCCATGGTCTCGGATAGTTCGTTTGCGGCAGCAGCCTTCGCGGCCTCCGCGGGATCCTCGGAATCAAGCGAGGCCTCCCATTGGGCGGCAATTGCATCCTGGTCTGGTTGGTCGGTGCCTGCCATGATCCCTAGCCCGTCATGCTCACTGGATCACGACTTCCTTGAACAGCACCGCGCTGACCTGGATCGGGGAAACCGCCGCATTGACGCGCTTGGTCAGCTCTTCCTTGAGGCGGAAGACGCCGGCGGAGCCGTTGAGGTCGGAGGAGCGCAGCTCGCGCACATAGGTCTGGAAGATGTCGGTGATGCGCGGCATCGTCGGCTTGATCGCCTCGATCTGCTTCTCTTCCTTGAGCTCCAGCACGATCTTGAGCTTGAGATATTGCACGCGCTCACCGGGCGCGCCGGCGAGGTTGACCATGATGTCGGGCACGTCGACGAAGGCCGGCGGCTTCGGCGGCGGCGCCGCCTCGGCGTGATGCTCGTCGTCGCCATGACGGAAGAAGAAGAACCAGGTCGCGGCACCGCCACCGAGGACGGCGAGCAGACCGACGGCCATGATGATGAGCTTGAGCTTGTTCTTCGGCGGAGCGGCTTCCGCGCCTTCGACGGCTGCGCCGCCTTCCGCTTCATTGTCTGCCATGGTCGATAGGCTCGCTCATCTCATAAGGGATCGAAAGAGCGAAGCCTCCTGGCAGACAGTGACGCGATACAAATGCCCCAGCGCAGTGCGCTCCTCTTACACGCAAACGCTACGGTAATAATGGTTAACGGAATCTTTCGATTGGGCCTCCACTAGGAAAAATCTGCCGGGCAAACATGGCTAACAGAACCTTTCTGCCGCCTCCCCGCGCCCCTCAAAAATCGACAAAACATTGAAATTACGACATTTTTCGAGTTGGCACGGCTTTCGCTGAGAGAGGACCGAGGCCGGAGGGTTTGGGAGAACCTGGCGGTCTCGTTCACGGGTCGGCCAAGGCGCTTGGGAGAGCGAGGTGGCAGGCTCACTCAGGGGAGATTTCCGATGCAGAACGCGCTTCTGATCGGCTTGTCACGGCAGATGACGTTGGAACGGCAGATGGATGTCATCGCCAACAACGTCGCCAATGCCAACACCAACGGCTTCAAGGCCGACCATTCGCTGTTCGAGGAGTTTCTCAACTCGAACGCGCGTGAGGACAATTTCATCGCGTCCGACCGCCGGGTCTCCTATGTGCAGGACCGCGGCACCTTCCGCGACGTCGGCCAGGGGCCGATGGAGCCGACCAACAACCCGCTCGACATGGCGATCGACGGCAACGCGTTCTTCGCGGTGCAGGCCAATGGTGGCGAACGCTACACCCGCGACGGCAAATTCTCGCTCAACAGCACCGGCCAGCTCGTCACCTCCGATGGCAACCTCGTGCTCGGCATCGGCGGCCCGATCACCTTCCAGCCCACCGACCACGACATCAATGTCGCGCCCGACGGCACCGTCACGGTGCTCGAGGGCACCGCCAAGACCGACTCGATCCGCGGCAAGATCCGCATGGCTGCGTTCGACGATGCGGCGAAGCTGACCAAGCTCGGCGCCAACCTCTACGACGTCGGCTCCGCGACCCCGCAGGCCATCACCAAGTCGACCGTGCGCCAGGGCTACATCGAGAAGTCCAACGTGAACTCGGTCGGCGAGATGAGCCGCATGGTCGAGGTCATGCGCAGCTACACCGCCATCGCCAACCTGCTCCAGCAGCAGAGCGACCTCCACAAATCGGCGATCGAGAAGCTCGCCGACGTTCCGGCCTGATTAGGGGATCATTGACATGCAAGCGCTCCACACCGCTGCGACCGGAATGGCGGCCCAGGAACTCAACGTCCAGGTCATCTCCAACAACATCGCCAACCTGCGCACCACCGGCTTCAAGAAGCAGACGGCGGCGTTCCAGGACCTGATCTACGAGCACGTCCGCCGCGTC
This sequence comes from Bradyrhizobium sp. P3_C3, assembly GCF_056402655.1. NCBI lineage: Bacteria > Pseudomonadati > Pseudomonadota > Alphaproteobacteria > Hyphomicrobiales > Nitrobacteraceae > Bradyrhizobium > Bradyrhizobium sp. P3_C3. The sequence continues at coordinate 16,137 of NZ_JBFUGY010000021.1, forward strand.
GGCGCGCAGGCCTCGGACCAGGGCACCATCGTGCCTGTCGGCGTCGACATCGGCGGCGGCGTCAAGACCGTCGGCACGCCGCGCAGCATGACGCAGGGCACGCTGTCGCAGACCGGCAACGACCTCGACCTCGCGATCTCGGGCGAAGGCTTCTTCAAGATCCTGATGCCCGACGGCACCTTCCAGTACACCCGCGACGGCACCTTCCAGATGGACAACCAGGGCCGCGTCGTCACCGCGCAGGGCAACCCGGTGCAGCCGACCATCACCATCCCGAACAACGCCTCCGGCCTCGCCGTCAACGAGCAGGGCCAGGTCTCGGTGACGCTGCCAGGTTCGTCGACGTCGGCCGTTCAGGGCCAGATCGGCGTGACCCGCTTCATCAACAAGGCGGGCCTCCAGCCCGTCGGCAACAATCAGTTCGTCGAGACGCCCTCTTCCGGCCCGCCGCAGGACGGCACCGCGAACTCCGAAGGCTACGGCAAGGTCACGCAGGGCAGCCTGGAGCAGGCCAATGTCGACGTCGTCTCGGAGATGAGCGACCTGATCGCCGCGCAGCGCGCCTACGAGATGAACGCCAAGGTCATCAGCGCCGCCGACCAGATGATGCAATCGACCACGGCGCTGTTCCGCTGAGGTAATGACGATGATCCGCACCACCCTCGCCACGATCTCCGCTTTCCTGCTGCTGGCGCTGCCGGCGCAGGCCGCCGACGATTTCATCGCAGCGCCGACGCTGCGCGCGAGCGTCACCGTGACCTCGGACGTGGTGCGGGTCGGCGATCTCATCGACAATGCCGGCTCGGCCGCGCTGATCCCGGTCTACCGCTCGCCCGATCTCGGCACCACCGGCGCCCTGCCGGTCGCGCATGTGCTGTCGGTGCTGCGCGCAAAGCAGGTGATCGGCGTGATGACCGGCGACATCAAGGAAGTCCAGGTCACCCGCCTCGCCCGCACACTCGCCAACAAGGACCTCGAAACCGCGGTGGCCTCGGCGCTCGAGCGCCGCTTCGGCCTTGGCGATGCCGCCAACATCGCCGTCACGTTCGACCGCGGCGTCGCCGACATGCGGCTCGACGCCTCCAACACCGGTGTGCTCCAGCCGGTCGCAACCCGCTATGACGCCCGCAACGGCCGTTTCGACATCGCCTTCGAGATCAACAACGACAACAATCCGACGCCGACCAAGCTGCGCTTCACCGGCATCGCGATCGAGACGGTGGAAGTGGCCGTGCTGACGCGCGACATCGACCGCGCCGATCTCCTGAAGTCCTCCGACATCGCGCTCGAGCGCCGGCCGAAGGCAGAGGTCACCGGTGAGGCCGCCTCGCGCGAGCGCACGCTCGGCATGCAGCTGCGCCGGCCGATGCGGGCGGGTACGCCGATCCGCGTCGCCGACATCGTCAAGCCGGACTTCGTGTCGCGCGACCAGAGCGTCACCGTCATCTACCAGGTCCCCGGGATCTACCTCACCACGCGCGGCAAGGCGCTCGAGAGCGGCGCCGAGGGCGACACCGTGAGCGTGCTCAATCTCCAGACCAAGCGCACGCTGGCAGGCATTGTCACCGGTCGCGGCCAGGTGACGATCCAGGGCGCGAGCCAGTCCGCGCCGATGGCGCCTGCGGTCGAGCAGACCTCCTCGCTCAAGCGCGACGAAGCGCCCACCCCGGCGGCCGCTGCTGCAGCGCTCGCACAGAGCCTGGTCCAGCCCCCCGCGTCTCCGGCCCAGATCGCCCAAGCCCAGATTCCGCAAGTTCGCGTCCCGCAAGCTCCAGCCAAGTCAGAGTAAGTCATGTCCAGGTTCAGTTCGGCTTCCCGCCTTCGTCGCGTCGCGATCTCTGGTCTGCTGCTGGCAGTTTGCGCGCTGGCGAGCGGCTGCTCCTCGATCGACCGCCTGTCGCAGATTGGCGAGCAACCGAAATTGTCGGCGATCGACAATCCGACGACGCAGCCCGGCTACAAGCCGGTGCAGATGCCGATGCCGAAGCCGGAAGTCGCCTCCTACAATCCGAACTCATTGTGGCGCAACGGCAGCCGCGCCTTCTTCAAGGACCAGCGCGCGACCCATGTCGGCGACCTCCTGACCGTGACCGTGAACATCACCGACAAGGCCAACATCGCCAACGAGACCCAGCGCAGCCGAACCGCCAAGGAGGATTCGGGGATTACGGATTTCATCGGCAGCAAGACGGTCACGCAGCCGCTCAAGATCCTGCCCGGCCGCCTTCTCACCACCGACTCGACATCCTCCGCCGACGGCAAGGGCTCGGTCAATCGCACGGAGGCCTTGCAGACCAACGTCGCCGCGGTCGTGACCCAGGTGCTGCCGAACGGCAACCTCGTCGTCGAAGGCAAGCAGGAGATCCGCGTCAACTACGAGATCCGCGAGCTCATCGTCGCCGGCATCGTCCGCCCCGAAGACATCCAGAGCGACAACACCATCGATTCCAGCAAGATCGCACAGGCCCGCATCGCCTATGGCGGCCGCGGCCAGATCACGGACGTGCAGCAGCCGCGCTACGGTCAGCAGGTCATGGACGTGCTGTTGCCCTTCTAAGCCTCTCCGGAGCTCCCACATCGTGTTCGCGAACCTAGGCGCGAACGACGATGTACTACGCGGCCTCCGGTAGCTCCCCTGCCGGAGGCCGCATGTATTTTGTAAAGACGATTGGGACGACTGACGGCGGGAATGCCGTAGCAGCCTCACGTAAACTCCGCCTCCACCACGCCCAGCCCGTCCAGCTCCATCCGCACCTTGTCGCCGGCCTTCAGCCACAGCGTCTTCACCAGGCTCCCCGTCAGGACGAGTTGTCCAGCGTGCAGACCCTTGCCCTCGGCGGCGAGGTGGTTGGCGAGCCAGGCGAGTGCATTGTGGGGATGGCCGAGCACGTCGGCCCCGGTGCCGTGGCTGACCTCTTCGCCATTGACGATGGCGCGGCCCTTGACCGCCTTCAGATCCGGCACCGACGAGCGCGGCACCGCCTCACCCAGCACGCAGCCGGCGGCGAAGAAATCGTCGGCGATCAACGTCGGCGCGCCCATCGATTCCCACTTCACATAGCGGTCGTCGACGATCTCGATCGCGGGATGATAGGCCTCGACGGCCTCGCCGACCCATTCGGCCGTGAACGGCGCCTCGCCGGCGGCGAGATCGCGCTGCAATCGCACCGCGATCTCGCACTCGACGCCGACACGGACATAGTCGGCAGCCGCGAGCTTCGCCCCGCTCTCGTGCACGCCCTTCTGGAACACGCCGCCGCCGCAGGGATGCGGGATGCCGATATAGTCCTGCATCACCTGGCTGGTGCAGCCGATCTTGTAGCCGACCAGCGGCCCGACATGCGGCAACAGCAGATCGTGCAGCGCGCGCTGGACCTGATAGCCCTCGGCTTCGTCGGCCGGCGGATGGTCCAGGGCTGCGAGCGGCGCGTGGTTGCGGCGCGCGAGCGCAATCGCCTTTGCGGCTTTGAGAATTTTGTCCATCGGCGCCGGCTCCCACGCTACGCAATTGAGGTCGGCACTTCAGCATCCCCGCCGGGGCGTGACAAGCGCGGGCCAAAGGCAAAGGACGGCCCAAGGGCGCCCTCAGCGCTTCACGAGGCCGAGCCGGATCAGGCTTTCGGCCGTCGCGAGGATCGCCTCGTCGTTGGAACGGGCCTGCCAGCCGAGCAGCGACCTCGCCTTGGCGCTGGTGGAATGCCGAACCCTTCCAAGCATCGGCACGACCGCGCGCAGCAGCGGAATCCGGTTGGCGGCCAGCCGCACCAGCCAGTCCGGGGCCTGGAGCCGCGGAACCCGGCGCGCCCTGGGCCCGAGTTCCCGCCGCAGCACCCTGGCGATATCGAGGATCGACATCGTCTCGCCGGAGACCGCGATGAAGCGCTCGCCTTTTGCTTCGGGCGCCGTCATCGCGCGCAGGTGCAAATCGGCCACGTCGCGCACGTCGACCACGCCGAAATAGACCCGCGGCACCGCCGGCATGGCGCCGTCGAGCAGCGATTTGACGATCTCGATCGAGCCGGAGAAGTCCGGCCCCAGCACGGGGCCAAAAATGCCGGCGGGATTGACGACGGACAATTCGAGCCCACCGCCCTCGCGCGCGACGAAATCCCAGGCCGCCCGCTCGGCCAGGGTCTTGGATTTGATGTAGGGCTGCACGTCGGCGCCGTCGAGATTGGTCCAGTCGGCCTCGTCGAACGGCCTGTCGCGCGCCGGATGGCCATAGCCGATCGCGCCCAGCGACGAGGTGACGACGACCCGCCTGACGCCGGCCTCGCGTGCGGCACGCAGCACCCGCAGCGTGCCGTCGCGGGCCGGGATGATCATCTCGTTCTCGTCCTTGGGAACACTGGTCGACAATGGCGAGGCGACATGGAGCACGTAATCACAGCCGGCGATGGCTTCGCGCCAGCCGTCGTCCGCAGTGAGATCGGCGGTGAAAAAGGACAGGCTTTCAGGCGACGCAGCCCCACCCTCGCGCAACATCGCCAGCACGTCGGCCTGCCGGTCCGGGCGGCGCACCGTGGTCCGCACCTGATGGCCGGCGGCCAGAAGCTGCAGGACGACATGGACGCCGACGAAGCCGGACCCGCCGGTGACCAGAACAATGCTCATTGCCGAGTTCCCCTCATTGCGCAGGCTGGGCGAATTGGTTCCGCCACCCTGCTCAAGGCCGCATCTGGTCACTATCTGCCGGGGAACAAGTAGAATGGATTTCGAGACCGGTATGGAAAACCTGACCAGCGTTTGCGACGGCGACTGCGATTGCAGCCCCGACCCTGCCCTGCTCGCCGACTTCAAGCGCGCCATCCATGCGCTCGGCGGCAAGTGGAAGCTGGAGATCCTGTTCGCGCTGATGAACGGCGCCGTTCGCTTCGGTGCGTTGCGGCGAGCGATCGGCGGCATCACCCAGCACATGCTGACCACGCAGCTGCGCGAGCTTGAGCAGGACGGCCTAGTGTCGCGAACCGTCTTCGCGGAGAAACCTTTGAGGGTCGAGTACGAGTTGACGGATGCGGCCTACGGCCTGTTGCCGTCGTTTAAGGAAATATTGAGCTGGTCCAGGCTTTATGGCGATGCGCGCCTTGTGGCGTCGCAGCAAGCCTGATTGCAGCCAAGCCTGATTGCAGCGATGTGTGAAGCTGCCGGATCGTTGCCTCAGCATTCGAGTCGATCTCGTTGATGCGACTCGCAAAACCTCCCGCACCTGAAGTGAAGGCTGTTTCTCATCGGAACTTACGTGAGCTCGGAGGAAGTGACTCCAGCCCATTGATCGTGATTCACTTTTCACGATCGCGCCTGCGCTGATGCGCGTCACGGCAAGCGGCAGACAAAATGCTGATCACGGCGCTCAAGCGGCACCGTGCGTCCAAAAACAAAGAGCCGCATCGCTGCGGCTCGGACTCTATTCGTCGCGGTAGACCTTCTCGCGTTTCTCGTGGCGCTCCTGCGCTTCCACCGAGAGCGTCGCGATGGGCCGGGCTTCGAGCCGCTTCAGAGAGATCGGCTCGCCGGTGTCCTCGCAATAGCCGTAGGTGTTGTCCTCGATACGCTGGAGCGCGGCGTCGATCTTGGCGATCAACTTGCGCTGGCGGTCGCGGGCGCGGAGTTCGATGGCGCGGTCGGTTTCGGACGATGCCCGATCGGCGAGATCGGGGTGGTTCACGTTCTCCTCCTGCAGAGCCTGCAGCGTGAGCTTGGACTCTTTGAGGATCTCATCCTTCCAGGCGAGGAGCTTCAAACGGAAGTACTCCTTCTGCCGGTCGTTCATGAAAGGCTCTTTTTCGGTCGGTCGGTAGTTTTTCAACTTTTCCAAGGGCGGCCTATCTGTCTAAGCAACGACTCGCAACGGAACGGGGTCCGTTAAGCCGGGCTTATATAGCGGCCTCCTGTGACAGACAATATTTCCCTGATCGTTCGGTTAGCGCCCCCAAGCCCTTGCACAGGAAGGTTTATCCTGGAGAACCCGGGGGCGGCCGAAGGCCTAGTAACCGACCGTGAAACGCTGCCTCGGATGGGCCGGCCGCTCGATCTCGTCGGCGAGCGCAATGGCGTAGTCAGCGAAGCTGATCCAGCTTTTCCCGTTCGCATCTGCGAGAAGCTGATCGGTCCCGAGCCGGAACTTGCCGGTTCGCTCGCCCTCGATGAAGAGGGCCGACGGCGAGATGAAGGTCCAGTTCAGGTCCTTTTCCTGTCGCAGCAGGTCAAGGAAAGCCCCGCCCGCTTCCGCTTCGGCCTTGTATTGGGCGGGAAAACCCGGGGTTGTAACCAGTTTGACGCCGGGAGCGACTTCCAGGCTGCCGGCACCGCCGACAACGAGGTAGCGACCAACGCCGGACGCCTTCGCCGCGCCGATCAGCTTGAGCGGGTCGCTGGCCAGGAAGTGCACGGAACTCACGGCGACGTTATGCCCGGCCCACAGCTTGGCAAGGCCGGCCTGGTCGAGCACGTCGCCCTTGGTGGACGTGACGTTCGGCAGGGTCGCGATCTTCTCGGGGTTCCGAGCGATTGCCGTGACGGCATGGCCGCGGCGCGACAGTTCCTTGGTGATCTCCGACCCGGCCCGGCCCGAGGCGCCGGCGACTGCGATTTTCATGGAAGGCTCCTTTGCTTCTTTTGGTAACTATCGGTTACTAGATATCGCAAAGGATGCTGGTGTTAAGAGAGCACTTTGTGCTTACCTGATTACGCAAGAGTAACCGGGACCCGTCACCGGCGCGCGAGCCGGCAAGGGGCCAAACGGATCGTGAGGAGTTGACGATGAAGCCAGACGTCTATGCTGCGAACTGCCCCACGCGCCAGATCCTCGACCGCGTCGGCGACAAATGGGCGGTGCTGATCCTGCTGCTGCTGCGCGAGGAGCCGATGCGCTTCAATCAGTTGCGCCGAACGATTGAAGGCATTTCGCAGAAGATGTTGAGCCAGGTTCTCAAGTCGCTCGAGCGCGACGGCCTGATCAAGCGTCACGCCATCGCAACCGTACCGGTGACGGTGGAGTATTCGATCACGCAGCTCGGTGTGACGCTCGCGGCCGCCGTCGATCCCCTGCGCGATTGGGCCGAGCAGAATCTGAAGGACGTGCTCGCCGCCCAGAGCCGCTACGACACGCAGCAGAAGGACGAAGCGGCCTAAGCCTGCCCAGCCTTGGCCAGCTCGACCTCGACGCGCAGCTCGATCTCGGACAGCAGGGAATCCAAACCAGGATCGCCCGAGGATGATTTCAGGTTCGCCGCGGCATCGCGCAGCCGCATCACGGTCGAGGCGTCGAGATTGCCGGACAGTAGTCCCATCTTGAGATCGTCGAGCACGTCGAGCGCGGTCCTGCCGCGGGCGACCGAGCGCTTGCGGCGCTCGACCGGATCTTCCTCGATGCCCTGCAGCGCGAGCAGCCCGTCGATGTTCGCGGCGGCCTTCGGTGCGGCAGCGCCCCGCGTCTCCTGCGCCGACGAGGTGTCGGGCAGCACGAAGGTGCCGGAGCTCGTCCGCCTGGCCTGGCTGGCCGGCGTACCAAGCGTGGTGCCATTCGGTCCGTAGATGCGCATCGCAGGAATCCGGGTGATCGATGCCGTCACCTTCGCCGTCTTATGGTTAACGGCGCGTAAACGGCCCGGCAAAATCTGCCGACAGGCGGCAGTTTCGCTCCTCAGGGAGAACGCTCCCTGACACCGGTGGAAACAGGTTTATTCAACCTATTCAATCGCGTAACCCCGCTGCCCCGCGTTGGCACAGCACTCGCAAGGAAAGCGTCGGACCAGCTCGTCATGGGAGTGTCGAGGATGGTCCGAGATGTGAGGAGCCTCGGGGAGCAGAGGATGCCAGGCGTTCGTTGGGTGAGGATTGTTGGGGTGGCCTGCGCCGCGCTGTCAGCGCTGGCGCTCTCGGTCACGTCTGCAAGCGCGACATCGCGCATCAAGGACCTCGCCAATATCGAGGGTGTGCGGCAGAACCAGCTCATCGGCTACGGCCTCGTCGTCGGCCTCAACGGCACCGGCGATACGCTCAACAACATCCCCTTCACCAAGCAGTCGCTGCAAGCGATGCTCGAGCGCATGGGCGTCAACATCCGCGGCGCCACCATCCGCACCGGCAACGTCGCCGCCGTGATGGTCACGGGCAATCTGCCGGCCTTCGCCACCCAGGGCACGCGCATGGACGTCACAGTCTCCGCGCTGGGCGACGCCAAGGATCTGCGCGGCGGCACCCTGCTGGTCACGCCCCTGCTCGGCGCCGACGGCAATGTCTACGCGGTCGGACAGGGCTCGCTCGCGATCTCCGGTTTCCAGGCCGAGGGCGAAGCCGCGAAAATCGTGCGCGGCGTTCCGACCGTCGGCCGCATCGCCAACGGCGCCATCATCGAGCGCGAGATCGAGTTCGCGCTCAATCGGCTGCCGAACGTGCGGCTCGCGCTGCGCAACGCCGACTTCACCACAGCCAAGCGGATCGCGGCTGCGATCAACGACTATCTCGGCGTCAAGACCGCCGAACCGATCGATCCCTCGACGGTGCAGCTTTCGATCCCGCCGGAGTTCAAGGGCAACGTCGTCGCCTTCCTCACCGAGATCGAGCAGCTCCAGGTCGATCCTGATCTCGCCGCCAAGATCGTCATCGACGAACGCAGCGGCATCATCGTGATGGGCCGCGACGTTCGCGTCGCCACCGTCGCGGTGGCGCAAGGCAACCTCACCGTCACCATCTCCGAGAGCCCGCAGGTCAGCCAGCCCAACCCGCTGTCACGCGGGCGCACGGTGGTCACGCCGCGCACCGGCGTCAGCGTCGTCGAGGACGGCAAGAAGTTCGCCGTCGTCAAGGACGGCGTCTCGCTTCAGCAGCTCGTCGACGGCCTCAACGGCCTCGGCATCGGCCCGCGCGACCTCATCAGCATCCTCCAGGCGATCAAGGCCGCCGGCGCGATCGAAGCCGACATCGAGGTGATGTAATGCAGACCAGCATGATCAACACCCCGCACGTCGTCACCTCCTCGGCCTTCTCGGTGGAGAGCCGCAACGGCCGGCCCGACTTCGAGCTCGCCGCCGCGTTGCAGAAGGTCTCGCCACAGCAGCAGTCCAAGGCGCAGAAGACCGCCACCGATTTCGAGGCGATGTTCCTCAACAGCATGTTCTCGCAGATGACCTCGGGCCTGAAGGGCGAAGGTCCGTTCGGCGACACTCCGGGCACCGGCGTGTGGCGCTCGATGCTGACCGAGCAATATTCCAAGAACTTCGCCAAGGCCGGCGGCGTTGGTGTCGCCACCGAAGTCTACCGCACCCTCATCATGCAGCAGGCGAAAACGATCCGCACGGCATAAGGTCAACCGAGATGAACCATTTCAACGCCTCACGTCAGCCGGTGCAAGCGCAGCGCCCCAACACCGCACCCGGCAACGCCGAGGCTCGCAAGGTCGCCGAGCAGCTGATGGATGCGATGAACGCCCTGCTCGGACTGGTCGAGCGCGAGACCGAGCTCGTTCGCGCCGGCCAGGTCCGCGAAGCGATGACGCTCGAGGGCAAGAAGCAGGAGCTGTCGCGCAACTATGTCAGCGCCGTCAGCGAATTGAAGACGAACCAGGCCCAGCTCGCGAAATCCGCGCCCGAGCTGCTCTCGACGCTGCATCGGCACCACGATGCGTTCCGCGCGATGCTCCAGGTCAATCTCACCGTGCTCGCGACCGCACACGCGGTCTCCGAGAGCGTGGTGCGCGGCGTCAACGCCGAGATCCAGAAGCGCAACGTGCCGAACACCTACACGGCGGCGGGACGCCGCGCGGCTCCGGGCCCACGCCATATCACCCCACTCGCAGTCAGCCGCTCGCTCTGAGCGCGCGCGAAAACTCCCTGCAATTTTACGAAAAACCGCGCGGCGATATCGTCGCGCGGTTAGGCACGTTTGCTTACCCGGTCTTCAATCCTGGTGTTCCATGGTTGCGTATTGAGAGGGGTTGGGATTTGACTCAGACGAGGCAACCAGGAGGCTGCCATGAGTACAGATTTCAGCATCAGGCCGGTGGGGATACCGGCCCCCGTGCAGATCATAACGACGTCCAATGCGGCGGCGAACGAGGCCGTGCAAACTGATTTGCCGGTGAGCCAGACGGTCGCCGCGAGCAATACGAGCGCGGCTGCGCGCAATGATTTGCAGAGCACCAACGATAGCGTTTCACGCCAGGTCGTTTTCAACCAGCCCGCCGCGTCCTTCGTGTTCCAGGTTGTGAACGAAAGGACCGATGCGGTTGTCGATCAGTTTCCGGACGAAGCGATGCTGCGGCGGCGGGCCTATTTCCACGCACTGGATATGAAGTCCGAGCCCCCGCGTCCACTCAGCACCGATCGCAGCGCCTGACGTTCACGCAGCGGGTCGCGACGGCCGTATCGACGTCGCGAACCGGTCGCGTTTACGACCGTCCCGAAAGACCGGCGGCGATATTGCGATTGATCTCGATCAGCGGGCGGAAGTGATCGAGCTGCGGGCTCATCAGCAGCGCTGCAGTCTGGCTCAGCACGAACACGCTGATGTTGGCGATCCTCTGCCGAACGTCGAGCGGCTGCGGATTGGTGTCGCGCATCGCCTCGCTCAGGAAGATGGTCCAGAGCTTGCGGTTGAACATCAACGCCTGCGTCGTCTGCTCGTTGAAGGGATCGGCACTGTTGATGGCGTCCTGCAGCTTGTTGGCGGCCTTCAGGAGCGTCTGCGCCTCGATATCGCGAGGAGACGCAGTGGTCGTGGCTACACGCGCGTAGGCCGAAGCAGCAGAACTCGACATCGATCACCCTGGAGGTTTCCTCGCCCGTTGTACAGGCTTAAGGATTTCTTTCCCAACCCTAGGCAGCACCGCTTAAGATTTGCTTACGTGAGAGTGCGGACGATCTCCGGACAATTACGGGTCGCGGCATCCACCTTCACCTCCAGGCTAAATCCGAGTGCGCGCACTGTAAACGATTGCATCCATCATGCGCTGATCTGAGCTAATCGACAGTTAGCGATCTCGCTCAAAACAACGGCGAAGCCTAGGCTTCGCCGTTGAATGATTCATCGTGTACGTCAGCGTCGCGCTTAGCGGAGGAGCTGAAGCACGCTCTGCTGCGACTGGTTGGCGAGCGACAGCGCGGAGACTGCGATCGACTGGCGCGTCGAGAGCGCCTGGCTGTTGGCCGCTTCCTCGTTGGTGTCCGCGAGCGTCAAGCTCGACGAGCCGGTCTGCAGCACGTTGATCAGGTTCTTGCTGAAGTCCTGACGGATCTGCACGATCGACAGGTTCGAACCGAGCGTCGACGCCTCGGCACGCAGTGTGGTGCTGGCCGAGTTGAGCGAAGTCAGAATGGCGTTCGCCGATTTCGAGTCCAGGAAATCAACGCCCGAGGTCAAGGGAGCAAGGTTGAGGCCGGCGTCGTTGAAGGTCACGCCCTGAATGTTCAGCGTCGAACGCCCGGTTTCGTTGAACACGAGCTTGAGCGTATCGCCGTTCAGCAGATTCACGCCGTTGTAGGAAGAGTCCTGCGCCGTGGTGTTGATTTGCGCGAGCACGTTGTTGTACTGCCCGACCAGATTGGCGCGCGTGGCTTGCGAATCCGGGTCGACGGTGGGCGCTTGCGCGATCAGGCCATAGAAGGGCTGGCCGCTCGCCGCGGCCGTGCCGCCGATTGCGCCGATCGTCGAGGACGCCGAGTCGTTGGAGGTCACGATGTTGAGATGACCGGTCGTGTCGATCGTTGCCTGCAGGTTGTTCGCCGCCAGCGCCGCGTTGAGCTGATTGAGCGTGGAAACCTGCCCGACGCCGGCGCCGAAGGTGATGCTGGTGGCGGTGCCGCCGCCGGTCGCGCCGATCGTCAACGTCTTGCCGCTGAGCGGGGGCGGAACGCGGGCGGTGGTGCCGGCAGTGAGGCCGAGCGCCGTGAGCACGTTGCCCGAGCCGGAGATCGCCAGATCCTGGCTCGTGCCGGTGCTGAGCACGAGCTTGCCGCCGGAAACGGTCGAGGCCGTGCCCGTACCCGTGATGCCGTCGATCGCGCTCAGGACCGACTGCACCGTGAGTGTGCTGCCGGCACCGATGCCGATCGTGACGTTGCCGAACGAGTCGGTGGTCGAGGTGGTTTGCGCGGTCGAGAAGGTGATCGTCTTGCCGTCGACAGTCAGGACCGAACCGTTGGTGATCGTCGTACCGAGATCGTCGGAACCCGCACCGGCGGTACCGACCAGCTTGGTCGCGCCCGTGATCGGCGCCGCGCCGCTCGTATCGTCATTGTTGACGACGGTGCCGGTGACCGTGTTGTTGGTGTATGCCGTGCCCAGCAGGTTGTTGGCGGTCGCACCGGGGACCGCGGCCGCCGTCACGTTGGACTTGGGCGAGTACCCTGTCGGGCTCTGCAGCACCTGGCTGGCGATCGATTTGGCGCTGTCGACCAGCTTTTGCAGCGAGGTGATGCCGGTGTTCGCGGCCTGCAGCACCTGCACACCGTTGCTGATGCCATCCAGGAGATTGCTGATGTCGCTGGCGCGATTGTCGAGCCCCTGTGCGGTGAAGAAGTTGGTCGGATTGTCCAGCGCCGTGTTGACCTTCTTGCCGGTTGCAAGACGTTCCTGCGTGGTAGCGAGCAGGTCGGCTGTCGACTGCAGCGACAACAGGTTCTGGCGGACTGATGCCGAGAGAACGATGTTGGACATTGGCAGATCTTCCTCTTGGAGCGCGACGCGTACGAATCGGAGCCCGCCGGTCTGGCAAATGGGCTTTTGTCTAGTTCTAGGCGCACTCCTTTAAATTAAGGTTAATGGCCGCTTAAGCCACAGGGTTAACAAGGTATTAGCCGGTCAGGGTTCCCTGAAACCCGGCTCACGCAGCATCGCGCGCAAAAAAACGGCGGGGCAAAAGCCCCGCCGTAATGCCTTGTTTGACGATTTTCGTCGCGTATCAGCGCAGGAGCTGCAACACGCTCTGCTGCGACTGGTTGGCCAGCGACAGCGCCGAGACCGCGATCGACTGGCGGGTCGACAGCGCCTGGCTGTTGGCCGCTTCCTCGTTGGTGTCGGCCAGCGTCAGGTTTGACGAACCGGTCTGCAGGACGTTGATCAGGTTCTTGTTGAAGTCCTGACGGATCTGCACGACCGACAGGTTCGAACCCAGCGTCGATGCTTCCGAACGCAGCGTGCTGCTGGCGGCATTGAGCGAGGTCAGGACCTTGTTGGCCGAAGCGTTGTCCAGGAAGTCGGTGCCCGAGGCGAGGGTCGAGATGTTGAGACCCGCGGTGTTGAAGGTCACACCGGTGATGCTCAGCGTCGACTTGCCGGTTTCGTTGAACGTCAGCTTCAGCGTGTCGCCGTTGAGCAGGTTGACGCCGTTGAAGGAGGCATCCTGCGCGGTCGTGTTGATCTGCGCGAGCACGTTGTTGTACTGCGCAACCAAGCCTGCACGCTGCGTCTGCGAGGTCGGATCGGCAACCGGAGCCGCGATGGCAGCGCTGTGGAACGGACCGGTGGCGGTAAAGGCCGAGCCGCCGAGCGTGCCGATCGTCGAGGAGGCCGCGTCGTTCGTGGTCGTGATGGAGATCACGCCGGTCGAGTCGATCGAGGCCTGCAGGTTGTTGGCCGCCAGCGCCGAATTGAGCCCGTTCAGCGTCGAGACCTGGCCGGTGCCGGTGCCGAAGGTGATGCTGGTGGGCGTGCCGCCGCCGGTGGCTGCGATCGTCAGCGTCTGGCCCGAGATGGCGGGCGGGACGCGGGCGGTGGTGCCGGCCGTGAGACCGAGCGCGGCGAGCACGTTGCCCGAACCCGCGATCGTGAGATCCGAGGTCGTGCCGGTGCTCAGCGTGAGCTTACCAGCCGCGACGGTCGAGGCGGTGCCGGTGCCGGTGATGCCGTCGATCGCGCTCAGCACGCTCTGCACCGTCAAGGTGCTGCCCGTGCCGATGCCGATGGTGACGTTGCCGGCGGTGTCGGTGGTCGAAGTGGTCTGCGCGGTCGAGAACGTGATGTTCTTGCCGTTGACCGTCAGGACCGAGCCGTTGGTGATGGCCGTAGCAAGGTCGTCGGACGTCGCGCCCGCGGTGCCAACCAGCTGGGTGGAAGCGGTGATGTTGACCGCAGTGCCGGTGTTGTCGTTCAGCACGGCGGTGCCGGCGACGGTGCTGTTGGTATAAGCGGTACCCAGCAGGTTGCTGGCGGTCGCGCCGGTGATGGCGGTCGAGGTCACGGTCGACTTGGTGGAGTAGCCCGTCGGGCTCTGCAGCACCTGGTTGGCGATCGACTTGGCGCTGTCCACCAGCTTCTGCAGCGAGGTGATGCCGGTGTTGGCTGCCTGGAGAACCTGAACGCCGTTGCCGATGCCATCGAGCAGATTGCCGATGTCGCTGGCGCGGTTATCAAGGCCCTGGGCGGTGAAGAAGTTGGTGGGATTATCCAGAGCCGAGTTCACCTTGCGGCCAGTCGACAGACGGGACTGGGTGGTGGCGAGGAGGTCGGCGGTGGACTGGAGGGAGAGCAGGTTCTGGCGAACCGATGCGGAGAGAACGACGGACATACTGTTACCTTTCTGGTAGCTACGCGTCCTATCTGACCAATTGATCAGACGACCGCCGGACCGTGCGTCCAAGCCTCTAACAATCCGTGAAATGAAACCCGCAGTTTTTCCCGCCGCGACGCCGGAAGCCCCCTTCGAGGCCGCGGCAGACGGCTGGACATGCCGCTATCGGCCTTGAAATTGTTGCATTTTCCGTCCCCGGCGCCGTCGTTTACGGCCTGTTAACCATGTTGCGCAAGGATCGGCTCCAAATCACGAACGATCGCCCTCATCGCACGAACGCCGCGACGGATCGTTGTAAAAGGGTTGATGGAGAACAGGCATGGCTCTCAAGGTTGAGCTCAAACCGCACGAACGCATCATCGTCGGCAATTCGGTGATCACCAACACCGACCAGCGCGCCCGCCTCCTGATCGACGGCGAGAACGTGCCGATCCTGCGCGAGCGCGACATCCTCACGCCGGAGACCGCCGACACGCCGGCCAAGCTCGTCTATCTCGCGGTCCAGCTCATGTACATCTCGCCGGATCCGCAGAGCCAGCACGGCACCTACTTCAACCTGGTGCGCGACATCGTCACTGCGGTGCCGAGCGCCTGGCCGATCATCGAAAGCATCAACAACAACATCATGAGCGGCGATCTCTACCGGGCGCTGAAGGATGCCCGCAAGCTGATCGCCTATGAAGAGAAGCTGCGGGACCAGTACCAAGCGACGCATCCCAAGGGCGACGTCAGCTCGGCCGCCTGATCGGCACGTATCAGCCTGCCCAAACGACAACGGCCCCGGATCATCTCCGGGGCCGTTGTCGTTTCACCTGCGTTCCTGGTCACTGCGCCGCCAGCGGCGGCGCCTCGACCTCGATCAGACCATCGCCGGTCCGCCGCGCGCCGAACTCCAGCACCGCAGCAACAAGCGCGTCGATGTCCGTCTCGTCGGTACGGTGATTGACGATGGCAGCGCGGATCGCGAACCTGCCGTCCAGCGTCGTGCTCGAGGGCGCCGCAACGCCGGACTCCTGGACATCGGCGACGATCTCGCGATTGACCGCATCGTCGGCGCGGTAGCGGAAGCAGACGATATTGAGGTTCACCGGTGCCAGCAATTCCAGCCGCGGCTCGGCCAGCACGCGCGTCTCCAGATATTTCGCCAGCGCGCAGCTTCGCGCGATCACCGCGCCCAGCCGGTCGGTGCCGAACGTCTTGAGCGTGAACCAGGTCTTCAGCGCGCGGAAGCCGCGCGACAGGTCGGGGCCGAGATCGCAGGGCCAGACCGCGCCCGCCGCAAGCCCCCTCGCCTCGCGGCGCAGATAGGCCGCCGGCTGCGCAAAAGCCTGCCGGTGCTGCTCGCCGTCGCGCACCAGCAGGAAGCCGGCGTCGTAGGGCACCTGCCCCCATTTGTGGAAGTCGAGCGCAATGGAATCAGCGAACTCGATGCCGCCGAGCATGGGCGCGAGCTCGGGCGAGAAGATCGCGAGCGCCCCGAAGGCGCCGTCGACGTGAAACCAGATTCCCTCCTCGCGGCACAGTTCAGCGATCGCCTTGAGGTCGTCGATCGCGCCGATATCGACCGTGCCGGCGGAAGCGACGACGAGAAACGGCCTGAAGCCGACCTCGCGATCGATCGCGATCTGCGCGCGCAACGCGGCGACGTCGATGCGATGATCGGCATCGACATCGATCTTGCGCAGCGCATCGGTACCGAGTCCGGCAATGTCCATCGCCCTGGAGACACAGCCATGCGCGGCCTGCGACGTGTAGGCGGTGAGCAGCGCGCCGTCGTTGCCGATGCCGTGCTGCCGCGCCAGCGTGCCGAGCGCGCTCGTGCGCGCCACCAGCACCGCCATCAAATTGGCCATCGACGTGCCCGTGACGAAGATGCCGCTCGCACTCTCCGGGAAATCAAACAGGCGGCGCATCCACGCGACGATCTGGCGCTCGACTTCGATCGGCATGTGATCGCGTCCGCCGAGATTGGCATTGAGGCCAGCTGCGAGCATCTCCGCGAGCATGCCGACCGCGGTGCCGCCGCCATGCACCCAGCCCATGAACCCGGGATGGACGTTGCCGGTCGCATAGGGCGCTACATGCTCGGCGAATTCGCGATAGACATCGGCAAGGTCGCTCGCCTCGCGCGGCACGTCGGCCTTCAATGCCGTGCGGATGCCGTCGGGAATCGGCTGCCACACCGGCCGCGCGCGGACATTGGCGATGCCGTCGATCGCCTCGTCCAGCATACGATGGGCGAGCGTACGAAATTCGCTCCAGTCCTGCGGATCGAGCGAAGCCTGCGCGACGGAGCTTTGCGCGTTGCGGATGATCTCGTTCATGCTGCGCTCGCCTTGCCTTCTCTTGCGTGCCGCGACAGCATCGCCGTGAACGCGGCAAAGATCTTGCGCATCTGCGGCGGCTTGTACGGAAACACGACCGGCGAATCCATGTTGTGCACGACGGCGGTGTTGTCGGCTTCGAAGACCAGCAGCTCGCGGTTCTGGTTCTCGGCGCAATCGACGATGAAATAATCGAGGCCGACGCGCCGGCTCATCTCGTCGAGCGCGGTCTTGTGGCGCGCGGCGAAGGCGTGGTCAAAGTCCAGCATGAAGACGGCCTCTTCAGCCCGCTTCTCCTCGCTGAACGCCATGTAGGCGTTGAGATACCAGATGTCCCAGCGATCGGCGATCGCCATGTGGCAGGCGTAGGGCTTGCCGTCGACCATGGCGAGACGATATTTGCGGTAGAGCCCGTCGGGGCTCGCATAATCGACGAAGCGTGCGACGAAGAAATCCTGCTCCTCGCGCTCGGCGAGATAGGCCGCGAGCGCCGGCGCATCGTCGAGCTTCGCGAGCCCGACACCGGCATGCGTGCCGCGCGGCCGCGCGATCATCGGAAAGCGTAATTCGCCGGCGATGTCCTCGCAAGCGATCCGGCCCTGCGCGAGATCCGTCAATTGCGCGCGCGTCGCGTGGATGGTCGATGGAATCTCGAGACCAGGGATGCCCGCCAGCAGCCGATACAGCTTGTCGCGATCGAGGTTGCCGATGAGATCGGGGCGATTGAGCAGCGGCCGCGGCCAGCGCGGCGCAGCCTTTTCGATCAGGGCGAGCGTTTCCCGGCATTCCTCGGAATCGGATGCAACCACGATGGCAACGTCGTGATCGGGCAACGTTTCAGGCAAGCCGACATCCTTGGTCACATAGAGTGTCAGCAGCTCGAAATCGGAGCCTTCGAGCAGGAATTCGATCGGCGTGTTGCCGCCCATGTCGATGTCGGCCGCAAGGGCGAGCACGCGCAAGCCGGGCTTCGGAGCCGCAGCGGGCGTGCGAAACAATTGATGGAAGGTCAGCACCTCCGACTGGATCGCCAGCCCCGCCGCCTTGTCGCCGAGTAGCTGGACGATCAGCGATAGGTCAAGGCCTTCGCCCGCGTGCGCTGCTCCTTCCGTGATCCGCGTGACGAGCTGATCGCGCAGTGGCTGCAGATCGACACCTTCGAACGCCTGGCGCGTCAGCTGCGCAAAGCCGATGCGGTCGGCATAGTTCGGCACGGTCACGCCGATCGGCGCGGAAACTGGATGCTGCATCTCATACCTCGAAGGCGGATTTTTCCGGCGCGGTTGCGGCTGCGCCGCGGTCAAGCAGCAGCTCGATCTTCACCAGGACATGGGCGATGCGATCGAGCAGGTGCTGCACATTGCGTTGCGCCTGCGCCATATCCGGCGACCAGGCCTCGGTCACGAGCCGGGCGCCGACGCAGAGGCGCAGCACGGCTTGCGGCGCATCGTCCTGCCGCTCCAGCCGGACCGGCTGGCCGATCAGGCTGCGCTGGACGGCGATCTGCCGGTCCGCCGCGCTGCCGCTAATTTCGTTGTTCATGTCACGCCGCAGCGCCCGATGGACGGCGCCGGTCTCGGCCATCGAGACCGGCTTGCCGTCGCGCAGCAGCATGAACGGAAAGATCGTGGCGTGCGCGAACTCCTCGTCGTCCCCGGCAGTCTTCTCGGTCGCCGTTGGAATGGGTTGAAGCGACGGCGACAGCGCGATCATGCTGTCGATGCCGGCGGCAAGCTCGGCCAGCGCCCTGACGCGGAAAGCTCCGGGCACGGCGTAGTAGCTGCCGATCTCCGCAAGCGCCGCCTCCCAGCGCAGCCATTGTCCGAAATTCGGCCGGCGCTCGAAGCGTGAGCGCAGCGCCGTCCAGGCCATCGGCCAATCGCAGCGGCCGGCATAGTCGAAGAAGCCCGGCGCAATCCCCTCAATCCGGTCGAGCGACCGCGAAAACCCCTTCGGCACCAGCAGCGCGCCGCTGAAGGCAGGGCCACCGAAGAATTTCGAGCCGGTGATCAGCACCATATAGCCGCGGTCGAGATAGGAGCGCAGCCGGCGGCGGCCGAGCCGCGCCTGGCAGGCGTCGACGACGACCTGAACCTTGCGCGGCCAGCGCCGCGCGATCTCGTCAAGACACGCCACGCTCGGCGCGCGCCAGCCGAGCTTCGAGGAATCCATGATCTGAAGCAGCACGGGCGCACCTTGCGCGATCGTCGCCTCGATCGCCCCCAGCACCGCGGCATCGGTGTCGGCGCGCATCGCGATCCCGGGCCCGGCGCGAAGCAGCGGCAACGTCACGCTGGCGCCGGCGAGTCCGGCAACCGCGCCGTCCTTGCGCACGGCAAGGCCGCTCGCCGTCATGGAGCTGAAATGGTGACCGCGCGCGGTCTGGGCCGTGCCGCTACCGGTCTGGTCGGCGCCGACCACGATCGTCACTGGCGGGGCGCCGAGCACCGCACGCGCCAGGAACAGGGCGTGGAGCTGAGAATCCGTCCCGGACGGCGAGAACACGACGTCGACGCGCGGCGAGAGCTGGAGATGGCCGCGCAACTCCTCGCGCATGTCCTCGCAGCGCGCATCGAAGGCGATCTCGACCTCGTCGAACAGGCACCTGTGCATCAGCTCTTCGCGCGCCAGCGCGGCGCGGTCATAGGCGGATTGCGAGATCGTCGATGCCGTCGAGGAAGCGAAATTCCAGATCTCCGGTTCCGGCGAGGCCGCACAGCCATAAGCGTTGACGCGATCCCCAGCGTCGAGCGCCAGCCGCGGATCTCCGCCGGAGACGAGCAGCGTGTCCAATGGTGTGAAGAGATCGCGCAGGCGGTAGCGCGAGCCGCCGTCGAATGTGCGCTCGGGGACTGACAGACCGGATGCGCCGGCGCTCATCCCGGAAGGCTCACGCCGCATCGGCAGCTGCCGCGGGCGCGGCTGCGAATTGCGAGGCGATGTCGCCGTGGAACACCGACGGCCCGACGTGATCCAGCGAGCTCTCGATGTCGGCCCAGATCTCGCCGCCGATGTCGGTCCAGCGCTTGCAGAAGGCGAAGTCCTCGGAAAGATAAGTCCCCGTCGCCGGATCGATCATGCATTCGAACAGCGCGAAGCGGTTCTGGCTCGCAGCCAGTGTGTCGTGCGAATGCTCGCGGAAGAATTGCAGGCCGGCATAGTTGGGGTGGCGGCACATCGCCTCCAGCACGTGGCGGCGGATCATCAGGAAGCCGGTGCCGGCGTAGCGCACGCGGGTAAAACCGTTGACCACCACGATGCGGTCGGGATCCTCGATCTCGAGTACATAATCGAGCGCGGCCGCCGGCACATCCGCGCGGCCGGACTCGATCGCCCGCCTCGCCTTGTCCCAGTTGACCCGCTTGATCGGATAACAGCCGGCGACGACATCCGCGCCGCATTCGATCAGCCGGAACACCTGCTCGGGCTTGAAGCCGATGTCGGCATCGATGAACAGGAAATGGGTCGCCTTTGGATCGTCGAGGAACATCGCGGCCAGATTGGCCCGCGCGCGCGTGATCAGCGCATCGCCGTCACGCAGGAGCACCTTGAGCTCGAGATTGGACATGCCGTGCACGGCGCGCTGGAGCGCGAAGATCGAGCTCGCATAAATGCTCGAGACCTGCCCGCCGAAGCACGGCGTGGCCACCACCAGCTGCATCTTGTCCGACATCGACGGCCCCCGCCCCGCTCAACTCCTCACCAAAAGGTAAAGAGGCATGGTTAACGGCGTCTTAATGCGCCGTTACAGGAACTTGACGAGCGACAGCTGCGCGAGTTTCGAGGTAACCTGGTAGGACGCTTGAAGCGCATTCTGGAGCGACAGGAGCTCGCTCGCCACCTGATCCGGCGAGGCCGATTCCGCCTGGTCGATGATGGACTGGAGCTGCGCCTTGGCCTGGGTCTGGCGCGTGCCTGCGTCCTTCATCGTGTTCTGGGCCATCGCGAGGTCCGTCTGGATGTCCTCGATGTGCTGCTGGCCGGGCTGCTTCGTCAGCGACTGCGTCACCCGCAGGCTCAGCGCGGAGACCTGCCCGCCCGCATACTGGCTGGTCGGCGAGGTCGAGAACGTCCCGAACACGGCGATCGCCTGCAATTGCTGGCGGATCGCGTCCTCGTTGGCCTGCGCGCCATATTGCACGGTGACTGAATCATCGACCCGCGCCATCGCCGTGGAGCGCGGCGAGCCGGGCCCGTCATTGCCGGTGTACCATTTCACGGTATTGGCCGAGCCGTTGACCAGCATCGTCGCCGAACTCGCCGGTGAAGAACCGACGCGCAATGGCGGCTGCGTCGCGGTGACCGGCGTCGAGCCGAAACCGAGCGCGTTGAGTGCGCCCGAGTTCGAGGTCGTGATGTTGAGGCTCGCCGCGTCGTCCGTGTTGATCGTGATCGAACCGCCATGCACGGTCGAAGGCTTCGACGTGCCCGTGATCTGGTCGATCTTGCTCATCAGCGTCTGGATGCTGTCGCCGACATTGAGCTGGTTGCCGGTCGCGCCCGAATTGACGAAAGTCAGCGTGGTGCCGTTCACGGTGATGGTGTCGCCGGCGACGAAGCCCGGCGAGATCGAATTCGAGGGGCTCGCGCCGGACAGCGCCGTTGCTCCGCTGACCGGCGCCGGCGGCGCCGCCTGGTTGTTGGCGGGCGCACCGATCGCGGAGCTTGCGGTGTTGAAGAAATTGTCGCCGGCCGTGATCGCGGATGCCGCGACAAGCGAGGTGTTGGCGAGCTTCGTGATCGCGGTGTTCAATGCCGTGTTAAGATTCGTGGCGGTGTTGCCGGGAGTCGTCGCGTCAATCGCGAAGCTGCCGATCGGCGTCGGCGTGGCCGAGGACGCGGTCAGGTCGACCTGCCCGGTGGTGCCGTCCGGCAGCGTGAACTGGACGCTCAGCTTGTCGCCGTCGTTCGGGTTGAGGCCGTTGAGATCGACCGAGAACGACACCGGCGAGCCGCTCGGGCCGGTGACCGTCGCACCCGTCAGCGTCGAGGACACCGCCGCGATCTTCATTCCGAACGGCGATCCGGCGACGTCCTCGGATACCCGCACCGAGCTCGGCGTCGGCTGCGTCTGCACCAGCCGTCCCATGCCGTTGGCACCGAGGTCGGCGGCCTGGCGTTCCGCGATGACGGTCTTGAAGCCCGCCTGCGTGGTCGTGCCGTTGATGATGTCGCCGGCATTGGCAACCGACTGCGTGTTGAACGCCGTCCCGGAGAACAGATAGCGGTTGCCCGACTGCGTGTTGAGAACACCGACCATCGAGCCGAACTGCGAAGCGGCCGTGTTCTGCGCGACGGTCTGTCCGTTGACGTTGAGATCCTGCGCGGTGCTTGCGGAGCCGGTCTGCACCGTGTTGCGGATCGTCGTGAGCGACTGGAGCGCGGTATTGGCGAGGTTGATGTTCACGTTCACGTTCGTGATCGTGTCGGTATAGGCGGCGATGTTGGAGAGCTGCGAACGCCCGGCGATCGCAAAGCCCTCGTTGGTGCCCATCCCGGAATAGTTCTGCGACAGCTTGCCGGTTGCGAGCTGCGTCGACAGGTCGGTAAGCTGCTGATTGATGTTGCGGATCTGCGCGCCGAGGACCGACGAAGAGTAGTTGATGCTGCTGATCGACATCTTTCAGAACCCTGTACTGGTTACACTTGAGCCTGGATCAACGTGTTCATCATGCTCTGCACCACCGACATGACGTGGGCGTTGGCGGCATAGGCATTCTGAAGCTGGATCAGGTTCGACATCTCCGAGTCCAGATTGACGCTGGAGGTCGAGTCGAACTTGGCCTGGAGCGTCGAGACCACGACGCTCTGGCCCTGCTGGAGCTGGGTGGCCTGGGTCGAGGCGTTGGCCTGGACGCTCAGGAACTGCTGGAGGTAGTTCGAGACGCTGCCGGTGAAGGGCTGGTTCGCCGAGCCGAGGCCGGTCGTCGGCGAATAGGAAAACACCGCATTGGTGAGCTGCGAATAGAGATAGTCCGAGCGCGTGGTGTCGCCGGCGGGCGTCACCGGCGACGTGTTGTAGACGGACAGCCGCGTGGGATCGCTGACCAGCTGCGTGTTCACGGCGATGCGCCCGGCAAGGCCGGTCATCTGCGAGCCCGAGGCGGTGATCGCACCGGTGTAGAGCGCCTGCCCGCCGTCGGTGAACACCGCCAGCTGCGGGCTGCCCGAGGTCAGCGACGAGATCGTCTTGGTGGTCGAGGCCGAATTGACCTGGGCAAGGCCGGTATTGTCATCGGTCACCCGCAGCGTCGTGGCAATCGCCGGCGACGGAGCGGCAGAGAACGTCAGGTGCGAACCTGAGAGCGCGGTGTTGAGCGCAGCGGCGATCGCATTCATGCCGCCGGAGAAATTGACGCCCACCCGCATCGGGTTGGCATTGGTGGCGTTCTGGAGCGGCAGCGCCGCCGGATCGGTCACGTTGACGAGCGTGATCTGGCGCTGGGTGTTGGTCGCCGTGTCTTTGTAGGTGATGTTGACCGTATTGCCCGGCTGCGCACCGGCAAGGTCGAGATCGAATCCGGCCGGCGGGCCCGAGACCGTGCTGCCGGCCGTGGTCTTGTCCGACAGCGCGCTCGACATCGTCGCGGCGAGCTGGTCGATCTGGTCCTGCGCCTGCACCAGCGTCTGGTCGCGCAGCTTGAGATCGGCCGCGATCTGGCCGGAGGAGACCACGTTGTTGGCGACGACGTCGAGCTGCGAGCCGTTCGGCAGCTTGATGTTGAGCGCACCGACGCCGGACTTGGCCGGGTCGGCGTTGTAGAGCGAGGTCGCCGACAGCGCGCCGGCGGAGGCAAAGGTGAATTGCGAGGCGAGCCCGGCGCCGACGAGCTGGATGCCTGTCGTGGTGTAGATGTTGGCCTGGTTCGAACCGTCGGTGGTGACGCGAACGTCGACATATTTCGACAGCGTGTTGATGGCCTGGTCGCGCTGGTCCATCAGCGTCGCGGCGGACGGGTCGTTTGCCGACAAGCCCTGAAGCTTGGTGTTGATGTCGGCGACCTGCTGCATCGCCGCGTTGGCCTGCTGTGCGGAGGTGCCGAGATCCTGCTCGACATTGGAGCGCAGCGACTGGATGCCGTTGGTGGTGACGTTGAGCTGCTTCGCCAACGCCTGCGCCGCGCCGAGGGCAACCGTCTGCGCCGACGACGAGCCGGCGCTGGTCGACAGCGCCTGCAACGCCGTGGTGAATTTGTTCAGCGCGGTTTCGAGCGTGCCGCTGTTGCCGGGCGTGCCGTAGACACTCTGAAGCTGCTTCAGGATGTTGGCCATCTGGTCGGCGTAACCGCTGCCGCCGGTCTCGGTGCGCAGCTGGTTCTGCACAAAGGTGTCGAGCTCCCGGCTGACGCCGGTCGTCATCGCCGTCGAGCCGAAATCGCCGGTGGTGACCTCGATCTGGTTCGGCCTCTGGACGACGTAACCCGGCGTCTGCGAGTTGGCGACGTTCGAGGAGACGATCGAGAGCGCGGCCTGGTTGGCACGCAGACCGCTCATCGCACTGGCGAGGGCTGAACTCAAACCCATATCACTAGCCGCCTTTGGTTACGTCACGCGCCGATCAGCGCAACACGTTCAAGAGATCCTGCACCATCGAATTCGCTGTCGTGATCACCTTGGTGTTGGCCGAATAGGCCTGCTGGGTCACGATCAGCTTGGTGAATTCGTCGGCGATGTCGGTGTTCGAGCCTTCCAGCGACGAGCCGCTGATGCTGCCCGACGCGCCGTCGATCGCTGTGCCCGACTGTTCGGTCGCGGCGTAAGCGCCGCCGTCGAGGGCCTTGAGGTAATTGGTGCCGTTGAAGTGCGACAGCGTCACCTGGGCGAGGTTGAGGTTCTGGCCGTTGGAGAAGGTGCCGACCACGAGGCCGCTGTTGTTGACGGCGACCGAGCGGAGCTGACCGGCGGCGTAGCCGTTCTGCGTGATGGTGTTGATCGTCACCGCGCCGCTGGTGCTGGCATATTGCGTCAGCCCGCCCGAGGACATGTTGAAGGCGACCGAGCCGAGCGACTGGCCGCCGACGCTGACGTTGTTGATGGTGATGCCCGATCCGCTCGGCGAGGTCAGCGAGCCGTCGCTGGCGAAGGTGAAGGCCTGCCCGGTGTTGACCCAGCCGACCGCCGTGCCGGTCGCATTCGGATCGGTCTGGTAGAACAAGTTCCAGGTGTCGGAATGGCCGGTGCCCAGCGAGGCGCTGTCGGTCTTGGCCCAACGCAGCTGCAGGTTCACCGGCGTGCCCGCGGCGTTGTAGGCGGTGACCGCACCGCCGCTGATCGATTCCTTGGTGAACGTGGCGATGTCGTTGCCGATCACGCCGCCGGTGCCGGCCGTGCCGCCACCGCCGCGGTTCTTGGAGATGGACGACGTGAAGCCGAGCGCGGCGAAGGCGCTGCTGTTGTTGGGGCTCGTCACCGTCAAGGTGGGATTGGCGATACCGGTATTCAGGGTGATCACGCCGTTGCTGATCGAAGAACCGCTCGCACCGCTGAGCGTGTCGATCTGGCTGAGCAGAGTCGCTATGGAGTCGGTGATGTTGATCTGGTTCGGAGGGGTAGCGCCGGAGGCCACGAAGGTGATCGTATTGGCAGCTCCCGTGCCGTTGACCTGGATCGTGTTGCCGACCACGAAGGGCGTCGAGAGGACTTCCGCCCCGCCGGGCGTCGCGGTGCCGCCGAGCTGTGTACCACTCGTAATCGCGGGAGTGGACAGCACGTTACCGCCGCGCGTCACGCTGCTGACGCCGAGCAATCCTGCCGCAGTGCCGCCGATCGTCACGTCGGCCGTGGTGCTGGTCGTGATCTGGATGTTGCCGCTGGCATTCATAGTCACGCTGGAGGCGGGAACGCCGGCTCCAGACGCGATCGCGCTGAGGACATCCGACATCAGTGCGCTGGTGGGCGACTTCAGACCAATCGTAGTGACCGCCGGGGGGCCCGCAACCGTCGAAACGCCCGAGACGGTGTTGTCGAAGTTGATTGTTTGGCCGTTGACCGTCAACGACTTGCCGGCCAGGTTGGTGAGAAGGCTGGTGTTGAGATGCGTGGCCAAGCCCGCATCGAGAGACGTGCTGCCAGTTGCCACCGCCGAAGCGCTGTCCAGCAGTGCCACCGAGCCAGTCGCGGTCGTCGCCGTATAGGCCGAGCGCAGATTGCCGGTGGCCGCCGCGCCGGAGACCGTCGCATTCGAATAGGGCGGCGGCGGCGTGCCGACGATCAGCGGGTTGGCGGCGAAATCGGACGGGTTCAGCCCGCCGGCCGCCAGCAGCGTGCCGCTCGCCGCAGTCGAGCTCGCCCCCGTGTTCGGCACGCTCGGCAGGTTCGCGGCGTACTGGATCGCGGTTGTCGCCTGTGCCGGGATGAAGTTGTTCTGGAATTTCAGGACGGACGCCACATTGCCGGTCGGGTTGCCGGTCTTGGGGTCGACCGTGACGCCCATCAGGTAGTAGCCGGCGCCATTGACGAGATTGCCGTTGGAATTGAGCTGGAAGTCGCCGCGGCGGGTGTAGTAGGTAACGCCGCTGAACTGCGGCAAGTTGTCGACGACGTTAGTCGCCTTCTGGATCGAGAAGAAGCCGTCGCCGGTGATCGCCATGTTGGTCGCGACGGAGGAGGACGAGATCGTACCCTGGGTGGTGATGGTCGCCTTGGCGTTGGCCGTCACACCGCCCGCGACCTGCTTGCTCGGGACCGAGGCGTCGGGGATGAGATCGACGAAGCTGGTGCCGATGCCCTTGTAACCGGTGGTGGATGAGTTCGCGATGTTGCCGGAAATGTTCTGCAGCGCGTAGGACTGCGCCTGCAGGCCACCCACCGAGGTGTTCATTGCATCGAAGATACCCATAACTTTGTCTCCAGATCCGATCTCGGCGGCCGGTCGACCATGGCCGCAGTCGGAAGAGACAGTCGCAAGGGCTATGCCAATGCGGGTATTCTCAGGAAATCAATGACTTGAATGGGCAAGCCCAGGTCCGATGACCGGGGCACAATTGCCGGGCCGGCAACAATTGCCGGGGCATCGGGTCATTCCGGGGGCGGCACGCAGCACCGAACTCAGGTGCGCAATTGCGCACCTGAGAAGCTCGAGATTCCGGATTCGATGCTCACGCATCGCACTGGAATGACTCCAGCGAGACCTACGTTGCCGACGCGGCGGCCGGGTGGAAGACCAGCCCGAAACCGTCGATGCAATAGCGCAATCCGGTCGGCTTCGGACCGTCGTCGAAGACGTGGCCGAGATGGCCGCCGCAGCGCCGGCAATGCACTTCGGTGCGCACCATGCCGAAGGTGCGGTCCTCGGTCTTGCCGACATTGCCTTCGATCGGCTGGTAGAAGCTCGGCCACCCCGTGCCGCTCTCGAACTTGGTCTCGGATGCGAACAGCGGCAGGTCGCAGCCGGCGCAGGCGAAGATGCCCTTGCGGTGCTCCTTGAGCAGCGGGCTGGAGCCCGGCCTTTCGGTGCCCTCCTTGCGGAGGATTTCATATTGCTGCGGCGTGAGCTGGGCGCGCCACTCGGCGTCCGTCTTCTCGATCTCGAATTTTTGCGCGGCCTTCTCTCCAGCCTCGGCGGGCGTTCCTCTCAACCAGCGGAAGGCCGAAAGGCCGAACAGGCCGGCAACAGTTGTCAGCAGGATGCGGCGGTCAAACATCTGATTCTCCGTGCGCGGGGGAGTCCACGCTCTGAGATACGGGCTCTAACGGCCGACGTTACACGTCCGGGCGGGGTTTTTCTCAACTTATCGCGAGACACCCTGGTCCTACGAGGCCGGTTCCACATCCTCGGCCACAGGTTTCGGCGGAGGGGCCGGCTGCGGCCGGACGCTGGGCGGCGGACGGCGAGGACCAGTGCCGGCGGCCCGGTTGGCTTCAGCGAGGCGCGCCTCGCGTTCCCGGTCCTTGACCCGCGCACGCTCGCGGTAGCGGGCGAGCGAGCCTGCGGCGGCGGAACTCGCCCTGCCCCAAACTCCCACCAATTGGCCCGCGACCCGCCCGGTCGTGCCGCCCGCCCAGACCAGCTCGAATGGCGAGAACAGCTTCCAGCGGTCGTCGCCCCACAAAATGCTACGCGCGATCAGCTGCCCGGCCATGGCCGAGGTGTTCATGCCCTGGCGGCCGAACCCGCTCGCCACCCACAGGCCTTTGCGCAACTGGCCGATCTGCGGCATGCCGTGCACGGTCTGGCCGGTGGCGCCGCCGAACATGTCGGTGATCTCGACATCGCCGAACTGGGGGAAAATCGATCTGATCCGCCGCCTGACCGCGCCCGCAAAGCGCTGCGGACGCGCGGCCCAGGTGGTCTCGGGGCTTTCCCACATCAGGCGGTCACCGTCGACGACACGGAAATGGTCGACCCCGTCGGAATCCATCACCGATCCCTTGAACGCCACGATCTCGTGCACGCGTTCGCCGAGCGGCGCGGTAATCCCGGCATAGCGCCAGACCGGCAGCAGCGTCTCCGACAGGCGCCTCAAGGGCGCGCCGAGGTGGATGTTGCCGGCCAGCACGATGTGGGTGGCGCGCAGCCGCGCCGAGGGCGTGACGATGCGCTTGCGGATGCCGGAATGATCGATGCTGACGACCGGCGTGTCCTCGAAGATGCGCGCTCCCGCCCGCCGCGCCAGCGCTGCGAGGCCGTGCACATATTTGCGGCCGTCGAGCTGGAATGCCCGGGGATAATAGACGCCGTGGAAGTAACGGTCGGTCTTGAGCGCCTCGCGGACGCGATCCACCTGCCAGCCCTCGACCTCCGTGTCGAAATCCTCGTGGAGCATCTGCAACCGGCTGATCAGCCGGTCGCCGGCATCGACGTTGGAGACCTCCAGCACGCCATCGCTCGGGCCGATGCCGGACATGTTCTCTTCGGTGGCGTTGGCCCGGACGAACTCGGCGCCCTCCTTCGCCAGTGTCCACAATTCGCGCGCGTCCTCGAAGCCGATGCGCTCGATCAAATCGGCGAGCGGCAGCGCAAAGCCCGGCATCACGGTGCCGAGCTGGTTTCCGGAGGCGTTCCAGCCGATATGGCGGCCCTCGAGCACCGCGACGCTGGCTCCAAGCCGGGCTGCCTCCAGCGCGATGGAGAGCCCGGCAAGCCCGGCCCCGATCACGCAGATGTCGGCATCGAGATCAAACGACAGTCGCGTGCGTTCACGAAAGCCGGCTTCTTCCTGGGACACGCTTGTGAAAGTCTCGCTCATGTCGTTTCCTTAAAGGACCGATCGGGCCCTTGTCACCTTGTCCTCAACCGGCGCCTGTAGATTATTCTGGACGCGTAACGATTCGAGAATGCCATGCGCCGTTTGATGCTGCTGCGTCACGCCAAGACCGAGACTGACGCGCCGAGCGGCCGTGACCAGGATCGTCGCCTCGACGACCGCGGCCACAAGGACGCCGCGCAGATCGGGGATTGGCTCGCCACCCATCCCCCCTTCCCCAAGGCCGTGCTGGTGTCGCACGCCGTCCGGGCCCGGCAGACCTGGGACATTGCCTGGGAGACGATGAAGGACCGCGTCGCAGCGCCGCAGGTGGAGGTCCTGCCCGAACTCTACGGCGCCGATCCCGCCCAGATCCTGGAATCCATTCGCACTGCAACCGTTCCGGCCAACCCGAAGCAGTTGCTGCTGGTGGGCCACAATCCCGGCATGCACGAGGCCGCGCTGATGCTGATGGGCGGCGGCGATCCGGCCGGCGCCAAGGCGCTCGCTCACAATCTGCCCACGTCGGGGCTTGCGATCTTCGACTTTGACGTCAAGGATTGGGGTGACGTGGCCTACCGCCGCGGCAAACTGGTGCTGTTCGTCAGCCCCAAGCTGCTTCGATCGGGTTGAGACGCGCGGGGCGCGCCGTCTCGACCGGTTGATCCTAGCTTGGTCAATTGGGAGGCGCAGATGTTCAAGTCCATCCTCGTGCCCATCGACCTCGCCGACACCGATCTGGCCAAGCCGGCGCTCGCGACCGCGATAACGCTGTCGCAGACCTGGAGCGGATCGATACGACTGCTCAACGTGCTGCCGATGACGCCGGTGATGCTCGCCGAATACGTCCCGGCCGATTTCGACGAGCAGCAGCGCCAGACCTCCGAGGAAGCGCTCGCCATCGTCGCGCGGGAGTCAGGCATCGAGACGGGGCGCATTTCCAGCGTGGTGCGACAGGGCGGCATCTATCATGAGATCCTGGAGGAGGCCGTGCACATGAAGGCCGACCTGATTGTGATGACCTCGCACCGGCCGGCGATGCGCACCTATTTCCTCGGCTCCAATGCCGGGCACGTCGTGCGCTACGCCAAGTGCTCGGTGCTGGTGGTCAGGCACTGAGCGCCACAACAAACGCTGTCATTGCGAGCGCAGCGAAGCAATCCAGAGTCTTTCCGCGGTGGCAGTCTGGATTGCTTCGCTCCGCTCGCAATGACGACGCGGAGGCATTGTCACCACGCCCGGACTTGCGGGCGTGGCGGCCGAACAAACTCACAGATACCGCGTCAGCTCGGCCTTGAACTGCCCGTAGACGGCGTCCTCGATCTGGCTGCGCGTGATCCCGATGTCGCGCAAGGCGTGGTCGTCGAGCTCGTTCAGCGTCTTGACGGCAGAGCGACGCTCCAGGCGATCGAACAGCGCATGGGCGGCGTTGGCGAGCGTGCTGAAAAATCCGCCCGACGAGGATGGGCGTAAACTCCGCCCGGCAGTTTGCGAGATCGTGGTCATTTTCTTCTCCGGCCTATTGTCCGCGCAGCGAAGCAGGTGCCGTTGGCGCGGACGCTGTGAGCGCCTGCACCTCATTTGCCATCGGATTGCTCTCGCTCTCCTCGGCTCAATCGCGGAACTTGATGGAACTTAAATGCTCCAGTACACTACTCGGAGCAAGTAAAACATTGCTCTCGGTGCAATAATGTCCAAGTTCGAATACGTGAAGCTTGCCGATGCCATTGCGGCCGATATCACTAAAGGCACGTTAAGGCCCGGCGACCGGCTGCCGCCACAGCGCAACTTTGCCTATGACCGCGGCATCGCGGTCTCGACCGCGAGCCGGGTTTATACGGAGTTGCTTCGCCGCGGGCTCGTCGTCGGCGAGGTCGGCCGCGGCACGTTCATCTCCGGCGACATCAAGCGCGAGGTCGAGGCGTTGAGCGAGCCGCGCGACGCGCGGATCGATTTCGAGGTCAATTATCCGTTATTGCCGCAGCAATGGGCGATGATCGCCAAGAGCCTTGCCGGGCTGGAGCGCGTCGATGCGCTCGAATCCGCCCTGCGCGTCTCGACCAGCACCGGCACCAAGAGCGCGCGCAATGCGGCCGTCGCCTATCTCGCGCGCAAGGATTTCACGCCGCAGGCCGAGCAGATCGTCTTCACCGCCAACGGCAAGCAGTCGCTCGCCGCCGCGCTCGCCGCCCTCGTTCCCACCGGCGGCCGCTGCGGCGTCGAGGCGCTGACCTACCCTTACGTCAAGAGCATCGCGGCGCGGCTCGGCGTGACGCTGGTCCCGATTCCGATGGACGAATTTGGCGCGCGTCCCGATGCGATCCAGAAGGCGCATCGCGAAGCGCATCTGTCGGCGCTGTATCTCCAGCCCATCATCCAGAACCCGCTCGGCGTCACCATGAACCCGACGCGGCGCGCCGACATCATGCGCGTCGCCGAGAAGCTCGATCTCACCATCATCGAGGACGCCGTCTACGGCTTCCTCGCCGACGACACGCCGCTGGCAGCGCTCGGGCCGGACCGTTGCATCGTGATCGACAGCCTGTCCAAGAAGGTCGCACCGGGCCTCGCGCTCGGCATCCTCGTCACCCCGCCGCATCTGCGCGAGAGCGTGATGAGCGCAGTCCGGACCGGCGGCTGGATCGCCTCGGGCCACGCGCTGGCGTCCGGGCAGCGGCTGATGGCCGACGGCACCGTCGCCGAGCTGACGCGGCTGAAACGGATCGACGCTGCGCGCCGGCAGCAGACCGCGGCAAGGCTGCTTGCCGGCTACCAGATCGCGGCCGACGCGCGCTCCTATCATCTCTGGCTGACACTGCCGCCGCACTGGCGCTCGCAGACCTTCGTCGCCGCAGCAGCCCGGCGGGGCATCGCACTGACGCCATCCTCGACGTTTGCAATTGCGCACGGACATGCACCGAACGCGGTGCGGCTCGCGCTCGCCCCGCCCTCGCTCGAGCAGCTCGATTCCGGCCTGCGCACGCTCGTGTCGCTGCTCGGCACCAAGGAAGAGGATTTCGACTCGACGGAGTAAGCCAGAGCGTTGCGAGCGAAGTGATACCGGTTCGAAAACGCGTTGCGACAAAGATCCGGCCCTTCGCCGCTCAGGCCGCCGGCCATTCCGCGATAAAGCCCCTCGCCCTGTACGGCTCGATCTTGTCCCATTCGTGCAGGACACGCCGGCGAAACTCGACATCGGTGTGCCAGAGCGCGCGCGGCGTCGCAAAGCTGTCGACGGTGAGCAGCATCTTCTCGGCTTCAGGCCAGTGCCGGTGCAGCGTCATCGGGTAGCGGCGCGCCGTCCAGGTGTTGCCGAGGCAGATCACGCTCCGGATGTTTCGCAGCCCCAGCGCCGCATCAATGATCGGCAGCGAGAAGATCACGTTCTCGCCGGTGTTCATTGCGCGATGTTCCTCGAGGATAAGGTCCGCCGGAATGCCGGCCGCGGCCATCGCTGCCTTGATGATGGTGCACTCAGATTGCTCCGAGCCCGGCGTCACACCACCGCTGACAATCGACCAGCGGAAAAGGCCCTCGCGCCACAGCCTCGCGGCGGTGTCGGCGCGCAAGCCAACGTCCTCGCGGGTGCCGAACATGAACAACAGATCGGCCGGCCGGAGCGGCGTATCGATCAGATGCGTACGGTTGATTTCGACGATCTCATCCGCTGTAGGCTGGCGCCTGTTGCGATCCATGGTTGGCATGACAGCACGATGCGACACCGGCGCAGGAGCGCGAAGTCACGTTTGATTGCGGCCGATTGCACCTAAGGCAGCAACGCCTTCGGCACACGATCAAAACTGTAGCTATGCGGCTGGTTGCGCCGCACGAAGCCGCCGACCTGCCAGGCGAACAGTGCGGCAAAGCCGATGATGAACAGGGCGCCGGCGAACTCCCCGATCATGAGCGCGCGGATCAGAAGCCCCGTCATCGCCACCGTCAGCACCGCCAGGAAGGCCAGCACCGCCGCATAGGTCTTGCGACCGAGGCCTGCGGTCAATTCGGCGCGGCTGCCGGCTTGCGCCATACGTGCGTGCAGTTCGATGATGAAATCGCGAAAACCGTTGTCCTGCGGCGCCATCAGCGCCGCGGTCTGCCAGCTCGTCGACAGGATCCTGACGCGGCCGCCGCCGGTGTGGCTGACATCGGCGCGAAAGCGGTGCTGCTGCATCGACACCGGGCGAAACGACAGCCGGATCGCCGAGATCTCGTCATAGCGCCACAGGCCGGAGCGCCCGGCGATGTGCCAGGACAGGCCCTCGTCCGTCAGCTCGAAACGATGCGCCGAGCCGATCAGCGACGCCTTGTAGGCGTAGCTCGTGACCGACGGGCCTTGCGCTCCCGAAACCTGCATCCCCACAATCAATCCCGTCCGCGCAATCCTGCCTGCGATCGGCTTGCGCGATCGCCCTCGCCCATCCTACAAGCGGGGCATGGCTGAGACGACCTTTTTTCCGCGCCGCCTGATTCTCGGTGCCGCCGTGATCTCCGGCGTGCTGCTCGCGCTCGCGGTGCACATGCTGGGTGCGCGCTACGGGCTCGACCTCGGCGGGCTCTGGCATTCCGACTCGCATGAATTCATACCCGCGGGCGCAGCGATCGCCTGGTGGCTGATTGCCACGGTCGGTTTCTCCGGCGGCTATTTCACGGCGACATTGATGCAGAGCGCCGTCTCCGGGCAGATCCCGCAGCGGATGCGGCAATTCCTGATCGCGGTCGGCGTGCTGCTGCTTGCCGGTGCGGGCCAGGTGGCCGCGGCGCCGAGCCCGATCCCGTCCGTCTCGGGCGTGCTCGCCGGGCTGGCCGCGCTATGTCTTGGCGCCGTGATGGCGTTTTGCGGCGCGCATTTCGCGCTGCGCCGCGGCTAGACATCAGGCCGAGGCGAGCAGCCGCGGCCGGTTCAGCATCAACGCGACATCGGATGCGGGCCGCGGCTTGCTGAAAAGATAGCCCTGCGCCTGGGTGCAGCCCTCGCGCCGTAGCAGCTCGAGCTGCGCGTCGTTCTCGACGCCTTCCGCCGTGGTGACGATGCCGAGGCTGCGCCCGAGGCCGGTCACGGCGCGGATGATCGCCATGGAATCCTCGCGCGTCGCAAGCTCCGACACGAAGGAGCGGTCGATCTTGATCTTGTCGAATGGGAAGCTGCGCAGGTAGCTCAGCGACGAATAGCCGGTACCGAAATCGTCGAGCGAGATCCGCACGCCCATGGCCCGCAGCTCGTGCAGGGTGGTCAGCGTCGCCTCGCTGTTCTGGAGCAGCACCGATTCGGTGATCTCGAGCTCGAGCCGCCGCGCCGCGAGCCCTGAGGCTGCAAGCGCATCGGTCACGGATGCGATCAGGTTCGGGCTCTTGAACTGCACCGGCGACAGGTTGACGGCGACATCGACATCGTCCGGCCAGGTGGCGGCGTCACTGCAGGCGCTGCGCAGCACGAACTCGCCGAGCTGGACGATGAGGCCGGTCTCCTCGGCCACCGGGATGAAGTTGATGGGGGCGATCAGGCCACGCTGCGGATGGTTCCAGCGCAGCAGCGCCTCGAAGGCGACGACGCGGCCGCTGGCGACGTCGCGGATCGGCTGGTAGTACGCCTCGAACTCGTCGCGCAGCAACGCTGCCCGCAAGTCCATCTCCAGCAGCCGCCGCGCCTGCGCGCGCGCATCCATGCCGGTCTCGAAGAAACGATAGGTACCGCGGCCGTCCGCCTTGGCGCGGTACAGCGCGAGGTCGGCGTTCTTCAACAGCTCGTCCGGATTGTCGCTGTCCTGCGGCGACAGCGAGATGCCGATCGAGACGCCGATCACGATCTGATGGTCGTCGATCTCGTAAGGCGCGGAGATCACCTCGACGAGGCGGCCGGCAAGGGCTCGCGCCGCGGCTTCCTCGGAGCGCCCGATCTGGACCACGGCGAACTCGTCGCCACCGAGCCGCGCGACGGTGTCGCTCGCGCCGACAGTGGCCTTCAGCCTGCGACCGACTTCCTTGAGCAGCGCATCGCCGATGGGATGGCCGAGCGAGTCGTTGATGTCCTTGAAGTGATCGAGATCGAGGCACAGCACCGCGAGCTGGTCGCCCGACTTCGCCCGGCCCAGTCCCTGCTCGAGCTGCTCGTGGAACAGCACGCGGTTCGGCAGATTGGTCAGCGCGTCATGGCGCGCCATGTGCGAGATCTTGGCCTGCGCCTCCAGCCATTCGGTGATGTCCTCGAAAGTCGCGACCCAGCCGCCGCCCTGCATCGGCTGGTTGACGACCCGGATGGAGCGACCGAACCGGGCGACGACCTGGCTGGTCGTGCGGCCCTCGCGCGCGTCGGCCACGAGGCGTGCGAAGAATTCGCCCGCATCGCCCTGCCACTGGCCCTTAGCCTGCTCTTCCCGCAACACGTCGACGAGCAGGCGGCCGGCGAGCGGAATGTCGGTGCGGCCGAGCAACGCTGCGTAGCGCTCGTTGAAGAGCTGGATCTTGCCGTCCGCATCGAACATGCACAGTCCCTGCGACATGTTCTCGAGCGCGGTATCCAGCACGACTTGCTGGCGTCCCAGTTCGCCCTTGGCGCGGCGGTCGAGCAGAGCCGCCGCGAGCGCAATCGCGATGATCGCAGCGGCGGCGCTGGCGGTGAGGATCGACAATGAGGCCGGCGGGATCGACAGGCCGCT
Source organism: Bradyrhizobium sp. P3_C3 (assembly GCF_056402655.1). NCBI lineage: Bacteria > Pseudomonadati > Pseudomonadota > Alphaproteobacteria > Hyphomicrobiales > Nitrobacteraceae > Bradyrhizobium > Bradyrhizobium sp. P3_C3. Next base: position 51,805 of record NZ_JBFUGY010000021.1, read on the forward strand.
GATCACGACCGCAGGATCCGGCGTCAGCTCCACGGCGCCCATGGCGGTGAAATGATGCGAGACGATGGCAAGCGTCAGCAGCACCGTCGCGCCGAGCGCGCCGGCAAGGCTGTCGCGCCGCCCTGCAACGACCATGGCAAGCGACCCGAGAACGATGCCGAGGATGATCGAGACCGTCACTGTGCCGGTCGTCCAGCCGATGTGCGCGGGAATCTCGAGCGCCATCATGCCGGTGTAATGCATGGCGGCAACGCCGCCACCAACGACGGCGCCACCGAGCGCAACCAGGCCCGCCCGCGTCACCGAGACCGAGATGCTCAGCCCGATGAAGGTGACCGCGATCGCGAAGATCAGCGACAGGACCGTCAACGGAATGTTGTAAGCGCCGCCCGCACCAGGACCGTAAGCCTGCATCGCGATGAAATGGGTTGCCCAGATGCCGCCGCCGGCGACGACGGCATCAAGCGCGACCCACGATACGCGAGCTCCCCCGCGCGCCGCACGCGCGCGGTGGAACAGGCTGATCGCCGCCGCGCTGGCGAGCAGGCACACCGCTCCGCCAAGTGCGACCAGACGCCAATCATGCTGATCCGTCAGGCAGTAAAGTACTTGATACATTGCCGGCCCCTATTCCAATCGCACTAGAGCCGGCAGAGATGGACAGTCGGTAACCGGCTATGCGCCGGTTTCGGGAATGGTGAACAGAGAATGTGTGGGATCGCTCACATTGAGCGGCCTTGCGCCTTTGCGTCAGGTGCAATTGCGCCGAGGCCGATCACGGCGGCGGCGAGCAGCAGGACGGCCGCCGATATGATTAGCGACTGGTGAAGGCCCGTCATGAATGCACTGTCCGAGGCCACCAGCGAGCCGAATAGCGCGACGCCGAGCACGCTGCCGGTCTGCCGCGTCGCGTTCAGGACGCCGGCGGCGATGCCGGAGCGCGCCTTGTCGATGCTGCCGAGCAAGCTGGAGGTCAGCGGCGGCACCAGCAGGCCAAGTCCGCCGCTGATCGCGATCATCTGCGCAAAGATCGCCCAGTAGCTGGTCCCGGCTTCGGTCCAGAGCAGCCCGAGACAGCCGAGTGCCGAGATACAGGCGCCGACCACGATGGTCGGGCATGAGCCGATGCGCTCGGCCAGACGCGGCGCCAGCAGGTTGACGGGCAGCACCGCCCCCATCATCGGCACGAAGGCGAGCCCGGTCCACCAGGCCGACAGCCCGTTGATCCTCTGGAAATACAGGCTCAGCACGAAGATCAGGCCGTAGATCGCGATGTTGACGAAGAGGCCGACGATCGTGGTCAGGGTAAACAGCCGGTGACGGAACAGCGACAGCGGCAGCATCGGCTGCACGGTGCGGCTCTCGCGCCAGACGAAGAGCACCGCGAATGCGGCTGAGGCAACGAATGCTGCGATCACGGCTGGATGGCTCCAGCCGAACGCACCAGCTTCGATGATCGCGCCGGCGAGCGCGCCCAACGCACCGATCGCGGCGAGCTGTCCCGGCAGATCGATCTCGCGCGAGCGCGACCGCGTGGTCTCGCTGGCGTAGCGCCAGCTCAGCCACAAGCCGGCAAGACCGATCGGCAGGTTAACCAGGAAGATCGCGCGCCAGCCAACCAGCGTGATCAGCGCGCCGCCGACGAAGGGACCGGCAGTCAGCGCCAGGCTCGCTCCGGCGGCCCAGACCGCCACGGCACGGCCACGCTCGCGGTCGTCCGCATAGGCATGATTGAGCAGCGCCAGGGAATTCGGCACCAGGATCGCCGCCGCCAGCCCCTGCACCAGCCGCGCTGCGATCAGCACGACCGCATTGGGCGACATCGCGCAGGCGAGCGAGGCCGCGGTGAAGATGGCGAACCCCGCCATGAAGATGCGCTTGGCGCCGATGCGATCGCCGAGCGCACCGGCGGTCAAAATGAAAGCGGCAAAGGCGATGGTATAGGCGCTGACCACCCATTGCAGCTCGGCGACGCCGCCGCCGAGCGATTTTCCCATCGCATCCAGAGCGGTGTTGACGATGGTGACGTCGAGCTGGACCACGCCATAGCCGAGGCTCATCGCGGCAAGCGTGAGGGAGGTCGCAAGGCGCGAGCCGGCACGCTGCGCGCCGGCTCCGTTGTCGAGAGGTTCATATTTGATGGTGCTGGCTCGCATGCTGCCACCTCGGTTGCAGCCCCATGCGAAACATACGCTTCCAGCCCGCATTCATGCTTCGACAATGATCGTATTATGGATGCGTCAAATGCGAACGCCGCGCGGATGACCGCGCGACGCCTTTTTCGCAGCTACGCCCGGTCCTAGCTCGCCGCGCGCAGGTTCACCTTGCTCTCGGCGAGCGCGGTCAGCTTCCTGTCGGTCGCCTTCTCTTCTTCCAGCGTCTTGGCGAGCACGGTGGCGCAGTCGTTGCGGCCGAGCTGTTTGGCCCAGGCGATCAGGCTGCCGTAGCGGACGATCTCGTAATGCTCCGCGGCCTGGGCCGCGTTGATCAGGGCGGCGTCCAGCACCGCCTTGTCGGCGACTTCACCGGCGGTCTCGTCGGCTTCCTCGATGATGCCGTCGATGGCCGGGCAGTCGACCGCCTTCACCTGCGTGCCGTGCATCTTGAATACTTCCTCGAGCCGCTTGACGTGCTGCTTGGTTTCTTCGAGGTGCGTCAAAAAGCCCTGCTTCAACTGCGGATCGGTGGCCTTATCTGCCATTTTCGGCAGCGCCTTGGTGAGCTGCTGCTCGGCATAATAGATGTCCTGAAGCTGGTGCATGAACAGGTCGTTCATGGTTTTGATATCTTTTGTGAACAGTCCCATCGTTCCGATCCTCTCGGTTTCGGGAACACGGAGGCGTCGGCTCGCACGAAAAGCCGATTATTCCGCCATGTTCGATTGCTGATGGAGCGCTAACCAGCGCACGGTACCGACGTTCCAAAAAAGCTCGCATCGCTTGCGCTGGAACAATGCCGACTACGGGCGGACACGAAATCATGTCAAGATGCGGACGCGCGTTCCAGGCAAGTGCCTCGACTCATATGCTTAACGCGCGCCCGATATGAACCACATATGACAAAAGCGGCGGTCCACCGCAGAACCTATCGGTCGAACGCAGAACCTATTGTTGTCAAGGGCTGCACAAGTCGCTGTTTTTGCCTTAAATGAGCTACAACATGCCTAGCGGTCGAAGCCCATTTCGGGCAGTGATCGCGCCCGACCGGTCAATGTCTGGCCGATCGGTCTTGCCCCCCGCCGGGAGGATGAATGCACGGACTGCTGCCCGCGCTGAAGCGCGGCTTCAAGAGATGGATCGGCTGGCGACGGCTCGGTGTTGCCGCGAGCGTCTTCATCATCGCCTTCGCGATCACCACGCTTGCGCGCACCCTCAAGGACATCGATACCGGCGTCATCCTGACCGCGTTGACCGAGATTCCCCGCGGGAATATCGGTCTGGCGGCGATCTGCGTCGTCTTCGCGTTCTGTACGCTGACCTTCTACGATTATTTTGCACTGCGAACGATCGGCAAGAAACATGTGCCCTATCGCATCGCAGCACTCTCCAGCTTCACGTCCTATTCGATCGGCCACAACATCGGCGCCACCGTTTTTACCGGCGGCGCGATCCGCTTCCGGATCTATTCGGACTACGGGCTGAACGCGATCGACGTCGCGAAGATCTGTTTCCTGTCAGGCCTGACCTTCTGGCTCGGTAACATCTTCGTGCTCTCGATCGGCATGGTCATCCATCCGGATGCCGCCTCATCGATGGATCAACTGCCGTCGTCGATCAACCGGCTGATCGGGCTCGGCGGCCTCGCCTCGATCGGCGCCTATCTGGTCTGGCTCTGCATGGGCGAGAAGCGCCGCGAGCTCGGCCAGAAGGGCTGGAAGGTGGTGCTGCCCTCGGCGCCGCTGACGCTGGTCCAGATCCTGATCGGCGTGGTCGATCTCGGCTTCTGTGCGACGGCGATGTACCTGCTGATGCCGGCCAATCCGTCGATCGACTTCATGTCGCTGGCGGTGGTGTTCATCCTGGCGACGCTGATCGGCTTTGCCAGCCACGCGCCCGGCTCGATCGGCGTGTTTGATGTCGCCATGCTGGTCGCGCTGCCCGAATTCGGCCGCGAGCAGCTTCTGGCGACCCTGCTGGTCTTCCGCATCCTCTATTTCGTGATCCCGTTCGGCCTCGCCATCTCCATCATGGGCGCGCGCGAGCTCTGGATGAACGTGGTGGAGCCCTGGCAGGAGCGGCGGCGGCTGGCCGAGGCCTGCGCGCAAGGCAACCTGCCCAAGCAGGTAGCAGCGATGGAACGCGAGCGGTCGTTGCGACAGGCCAGCAAGCGGTAAGGCGGGCGGGCGACCGTCAGACAGAGGTTGCGGGCGGCGCAGCAATGCTCTCTTATTTCCGCCTCAACTTTGCCGTTGAACACGCGGGCCATGATCCCTTTTTCCTTTCGTACCCTTCCCGCAGGCCTCCTGCTGCTTGCCGGGATTCTGACGTCTTTGCCGCTCGAGCGCGCCGCCGCGCAGGACGCCGGTGCGATGCAAATATCCTGGGAGGTGCGCAACCGCTTCCGCCTGTTCCGCGAGGAGCGCGACTTCCAGCTCCATGTCGAGAACGCGCGTAACCGCAGCATCCTCGCCGCCGAGCAGTCGCTGGAGCTCCAGAGCGAGGGCCGCGGCTGGGCCCGCAACATGGTCAACCGGCTCTGCATCGACCTCCAGGGCCGGGTCAACCAGCCCTGCACCCGCGACAACGTCAAAGAGAATTACCTCACCCCGACCGACCATCCGGTGACCGTGCGCCTGACCGGCGCAGTGCCGGTCGGCGCCACCTGCGCCTGGTCGTTCGACGACGGCGACGGGCCGCAGACCTCGACTTTCGATTGCGCCGAGCCGATCAACCTGCGGGTCCGCTACGGCAAGCAGACGGTCGCGAGCGTCGACGTCTCCTCCGGCTCCGATCCGACCCAGCGCGTCCAGGCCGAGATTCAGGTCCGCGACATCTTCGTCGCCGGGCTCGGCGACAGCATCGGCTCCGGCGAAGGCAACCCGGACCGGCCGCTGGCGCTGTCGGACGAGGGCTTCTGCTTCCGCTCCTATCTCGGTACCGCCGGTGCGCAGTACTACCGGCCGAGCCGCGCCGGCTATAAAGGTGGCCGCGCCTGCGAGGCACCCGACACCCTCGCCAACTGGCAACATTACGGCGCGCTCTGGTTCAACTCGCCCTGCCACCGCTCGCTCTACAGCTACCAGGCCCGCACGGCTCTCGCGCTCGCGGTGCGCTACACCCACATCGCGGTGACCTTTCTGCCGCTCGCCTGCACCGGCGCCAGCATCGGCGACGGGCTGCTGGGCTCGCAGCGCGCCCGCGAATGCCCGCCCGGCAAGACCGGCGTCTGCAACACCAGCGTGAACGCCCAGGTCGCCGAGCTGCGCGAGGCGCTCACCGCGGCGAAAAAGCGCCAGCCCGACCGCACGCTTGACCTCGTGCTGCTCTCGGTCGGCGCGAACGATGTCTACTTCTCCGGCCTCGTCGCCGACGTCATCGTCGACACCGCGACCGAGCGCGCGCTGTTCCGCCGCTCCGGCGTGATGGCGAGCGTCGACGATTCCCGCGATGCGCTGGCGCGCGAGCTGCCGCAGAATTTCGCCAAGCTGCGCGAGGCGCTGAAGCCGCTCGTCAGCGGCGACCTCTCGCACGTGGTCTATGTCTCCTACGCCAATCCCGCGCTCGCCGATGGCGGCGTGCCCTGCCGCGGCGGCCGCGCCGGGTTCGACATCCATCCGTCCTTCAACGCCGATCCGCAGCGCCTGGCCCGCGTCTCGACCTTCGTCGACACCGAATTCCTGCCGCAGCTGAAGAGCCTCGCCACCTGCACGCGCGGGGCGCTGTGCCGCGATCCCGAAGCCGATCGCATGACCTTCGTGGACTCGCACCAGGCGGTGTTCGCCGATCACGGCTTCTGCGCCCATGCGGGCAACGATCCCGAATTCGACCGCACGTGTTTCGCCGAGAACGGCCAGAGCTTCAATCCCGATATCGTGAGCGCGGCGAGCCAGCCGATGCTGTGCGGCCGCGGCGCCTCGGAGTATCGCGCCTACCTGCCGCGCGCGCGCTGGATCCGCGATGCCAACGACAGCTATTTTGCCGCGATGACCTATCCGCAAGGCCTGCCGGCGGCGAGCCAGCCGAGCGACATCCACGACGCCACCTGGGGCGTGCTCTCCGCCGTCTACGGCGGCGCCGTGCATCCAAGCGCGGAAGGCCACGCCGCGATGGCGGACGCCGCACTGCCGGCCGCGAGCAGCGTGCTCGGCCTCGATGCCGTGCCGCCCGGCGTGACACGCGGACTGTTGGCGCCGCTGCTGGGCACGCAGCAATAGCACGACACTGCTCCCACATACTCGGTGTCATCGCCCGCGAAGGCTGGCGATCCAGTACTCCGTGACAGCGGTGATTGAATCGAGAGGCTGCGGCGTACTGGATTCCCCGCTTTCGCGGAGAATGACAGTGGTGTGCGGAGCACGACCTCGCGCATCACGATCGCACATTCTCGTCACCTCGTGATCGTTCCCCGCACCTGCCGTTCCATCGATCCAAAAACGGCATCGATCGATACTCCCTTGAACTTGGACACTTTGCCGCGCGCGCCTCTAGGAGTCGCAGAGAGGAAACATTTCGAGTTCTAAGGAGGCGCGTGATGAGCGCAGTGGTGTCGTCCGCAGCGGACGTGAGGAGGTCTCGCGTCAGGCTGTTCATCGTGACCATGTTGTTCCTGGTCACGACCGTGAACTATGCCGACCGCGCCACCCTGTCGATCGCGGGCCCCGCACTCTCGAAAGAGCTGCATCTCGATCCCGTCGCCATGGGCTGGATCTTCTCGGCCTTCGGCTGGTCCTATGTCGCGGCGCAGGTGCCGGGCGGCTGGCTGCTCGACCGCTACGGCTCGCGCCTCGTCTATGCCTTCAGCATCATCGTCTGGTCGCTGTTCACGATGATGCAGGGCTGGGTCGGCTTCCTCAGCGCCGGCGCCGCCATCATCGTGCTGTTCGCACTTCGCCTCCTTGTCGGCGTCGCGGAAGCGCCCTCGTTCCCCGCCAACGCCCGCATCGTCGCCGCCTGGTTTCCCGGCAATGAGCGCGGCACCGCATCGGCCTTCTTCAATTCGGGACAGTATTTCGCCACCGTGATCTTCGCGCCGCTAATGGGCTGGATCGCGCATGATTACGGCTGGCGCTTCGTATTCTTCGTGATGGGTGGGCTCGGCGTCATCATGGGCCTGGTCTGGATCAAGACCGTCTACGGCCCGAAGGAGCATCCCGGCATCAACGAGGCCGAGTTCGATTACATCAAGGAAGGCGGCGCGCTGGTCGATCTCGACGCGCCCAAAAACGATCTGGTGCAGGAGCGTGCGCCCGAGTCCGGCTCCGGGTGGGATCACATCCRCCAGTTGCTCTCCAACCGCATGATGCTCGGCGTCTATCTCGGCCAGTACTGCATCAACACGCTGACCTATTTCTTCCTGACATGGTTCCCGGTCTACCTCGTCAAGGAGCGCGGCCTGTCGATCCTGCAAGCCGGCTTCGTCGCGACGCTGCCCGCGCTGTGCGGCTTCATCGGCGGCGTGCTCGGCGGCGTCATCTCCGACGCCATTCTCCGCAAGACCGGCTCGCTCACCATGGCGCGCAAGATCCCGATCGTCGGCGGCATGCTGCTGTCGATGTCGATCATCGCCTGCAACTATGTCGACGGACAGGCGCTGGTGGTCGGCTTCATGGCGCTCGCCTTCTTCGGCAAGGGCATCGGCGCACTCGGCTGGGCGGTCGTCTCCGACACCTCGCCCAAGGAAGCCGGCGGCGTCTCCGGCGGCCTGTTCAACACCTTCGGCAACCTCTCCTCGATCAGCACCCCGATCGTGATCGGCTACATCCTGGCCGCGACCGGCTCATTCAACGGCGCACTGCTGTTCGTCGGCGCCAATGCGCTGGTGGCCGCGTTCGCCTATCTCGTGGTGGTCGGCAAGATCGAGCGGGTGGTGCTCAAACGTTCCTCCTGAGGGCTCCCGCGGGAGCTTGACCAGGCAACTCAACGGCGGCTCCTCAGCCGCCGTCTTTGTTTTGGGGATGATCGATGCTAGAAGTGCCGGGGAAACGCCTTATCCATCTAAGGCATGTATCGATGTTCGACCTCAACCAGCTCCGCTGTTTCGTCACGGTGGCCGAAGAACTGCATTTCGGCCGCGCCGCCGCGCGACTGAACATGACCCAGCCACCGCTGTCGCGGCAGATCCAGGTGCTCGAGCACATCATCGACGCGCCGCTGCTGGAGCGCACCAGCCGCTCGGTGCGCCTGACGCCGGCGGGGCGCAGCTTCCTGCCCGAGGCAAGGCGCATCCTGAAGCTTGCGGAAAGCGCCTCGCAAGTCGCCCGCCGCATCGCGCTCGGCAAAACCGGCTCGCTGAAAATCGGCTTCACGGCGGCTGCCGCCTACGGCTTCCTCCCGGAGCTCGTCGCCGCCTGCCGCGCCAAGCTGCCCGAGGTCGATTTCTCGCTGAAGGAGATGGTGTCCGGTGATCAGTTCGAGGCGCTCAGCTCCGGCCAGATCGACGCCGGGCTGTTGCGGCCGCCGATCGCGCGCCCCGAAGTGGCCAGCCGCCGTGTCGTCGCCGAGCCCCTGCTCGCCGCGATCCCGAAGAAGCATCCGCTGGCGAATGCCGAGACCATCACCATCAAGGATTTCGACGACCAGCCCTTCGTGATGTACTCGCCCTATGAGAGCCGATATTTCCACGATCTGCTGGTGGCGCTGTTCACCCGCGCCGACGTGCTGCCGCGCTATGTGCAGCATCTGAGCCAGATCCATTCGATCCTCGCCATGGTCCGCGCCGGCCTCGGCCTTGCCATCGTGCCGGCCGCGGCTGCGAGCCTGAAGATCTCCGACGTGCGACTGCGGCCGTTGAAGCTGCGCACCCGCGTCCCCGTCGAGCTGTTCATGGTCTGGCGCCGCGACGACGAGAACCCGCTGCTCTCCGCTCTGGTCAAAATCGCAGGCGAATTGTCCTCCGCGGAGGTAGCGGACGATTGATGCTCAATCCGCATCGGTCGATATAGGCTTTGGCTTGGACGCGCATCGAACGGTCTCCTAAACAACGGCGCATGGACGCGCAGGCTTCGGCCCGCGTCCTCCACAACACGCAAATTAAGGGAGCAGCGCCCATGAGCAAGATGACCCCGCAGGAAATGGCCCAGAAGATCGGATCGGGCCTCCTGTCCTTCCCCGTCACGCCCTTCAAGGCGGACTATTCGTTCGATGAGGCGACCTACCGCGCCAACATGGACTGGCTGTGCGGCTATGACGTTGCCGGCCTGTTCGCCGCCGGCGGCACCGGCGAGTTCTTCTCGCTGACGCCGACCGAGGTTCCGCAGGTGGTCAAGATCGCCGTCGACGAGACCAAGGGCCGCGTGCCCGTGCTCGCCGGCACCGGCTACGGCACCGCCACCGCGCGCGAGATCGCGATCGGCGCGGAAAAGGCCGGCGCCGACGGCCTGTTGCTGCTGCCGCCCTATCTGACCCATTCCGAGCAGGACGGCCTTGCCGCCCACGTGGAAGCCGTGTGCGCCGCCGTGAAGATCGGCGTCATCGTCTACAACCGCGACAACGCCATCCTGCAGCCCGATACGCTGGCGCGCCTCGCCGAGCGCTGCCCGAACCTCGTCGGCTACAAGGACGGCATCGGCGACATCGAGCTGATGACCCGCGTCTACACCAAGCTCGGCGACCGCCTCACCTATATCGGCGGCCTGCCGACCGCGGAAACCTTCGCGCTGCCCTATCTCGACATGGGCGTGACGACCTATTCCTCGGCCGTGTTCAACTTCGTTCCAGAATTCGCCACCAACTTCTACGCCGCGGTGCGCAAGCGCGACCATGAGACGATCCATGCCGGCCTGAAGAACTTCATCCTGCCGCTGATCGCAATCCGCAACCGCAAGAAGGGCTATGCGGTCTCGATCATCAAGGCCGGCATGAAGGTGATCGGCCGCGATTCCGGCCCGGTCCGCCCGCCGCTGACCGATCTCACCGAGCAGGAGGTTGCGGAGCTGACCGCGCTGGTGAAGAATCTCCCCGCCATCCGATCGTCACAACAAGCTGCAGAATAACAGACAACAACAGGGAGGAGCGTGCGATGGCCCAGACTGAGGTCTCCGGCGCACCGGTCGTCACATCGATGCAGGTGATCCCGGTCGCGGGCCGCGACAGCATGCTCCTCAATCTGAGCGGCGCGCACGCGCCGTTCTTCACCCGCAACATCGTCATCCTCACCGACAATTCCGGACACACCGGCGTCGGCGAGGTACCGGGCGGGCAAAAGATCTGGCAGACGCTCCAGGATGCCCGCGATCTCGTGATCGGCAAGACCGTCGGCGCGATGAACAACATCCTTGCCGACGTCCGCACGGCGTTCGCCGACCGAGATGCCGGCGGCCGCGGCAAGCAGACGTTCGACCTGCGCGTGATGATCCATGCGGTCACGGCGATCGAGTCCGCACTGCTCGACCTGCTCGGCCAGCACCTCAACCTGCCCGTCGCCGCACTGCTCGGCGAAGGCCAGCAGCGCAAGAGCGTCGAGACGCTCGGCTATCTCTTCTTCGTCGGCGACCGGCGCAAGAGCAAGCTTGACTACGTCAGCGGCGAGACCGGCAAGCCCGAATGGTTCAACCTGCGCCACCAGGAGGCGATGACGCCGGAGACCGTGGTGCGGCTCGCGGAAGCCACCCACGACCATTATGGCTTCGCGGACTTCAAGCTCAAGGGCGGCGTGCTCCGCGGCGAGCAGGAGATCGAGGCCGTCACCGCCATCGCAAAGCGCTTCCCCAGCGCACGCGTCACGCTCGATCCCAACGGCGCATGGTCGCTCGACGAGGCGATCAGCCTCTGCAAGGGCATGCACGGCATCCTGGCCTATGCCGAGGATCCCTGCGGCGCCGAAGCCGGCTTCTCGGGTCGCGAGATCATGGCCGAGTTCCGCCGTGCCACGGGCCTGCCGACCGCGACCAACATGATCGCGACCGACTGGCGCCAGCTCTCCCATGCACTACGCTTGGGGGCGGTGGACATTCCGCTGGCCGACCCCCACTTCTGGACCATGCAGGGCTCGGTGCGCGTCGCCCAGACCTGCCGCGACAACGGCCTGACCTGGGGCTCGCACTCCAACAATCACTTTGACATTTCGCTCGCGATGTTCACCCATGTCGGCGCCGCCGCGCCCGGCAAGGTCACCGCGATCGATACCCACTGGATCTGGCAGGACGGCCAGGCGCTGACCAAGGAGCCGCTCCAGATCAAGGGCGGCAAGATCGCCGTGCCCGAGCGGCCGGGCCTCGGCATCGAAATCGACCGCCCGGCCATCGAAACCGCGCATGAGCTTTACAAGAAGCATGGACTCGGCGCCCGCGATGACGCTACTGCCATGCAGGACCTGATCCCCGGCTGGACCTTTGACGACAAGCGTCCCTGCCTCGTGCGTTAAGAAAATCTCGGAGGACTACATGACTGCGATCCTGAAGAACTTCATCGGCGGCGAATGGGTCGACGGCTCCGGCGTCACCAAGAACATCAACCCCTCCAACACCAACGACCTCGTCGGCGAGTACGCCAAGGCCGACAAGGCGCAGACCGAGAAGGCGATCGCGGCAGCCAAGGCCGCCTTCCCGGCCTGGGCGCAGTCGACGCCGCAGGTGCGCTATGACGCGCTGAACAAGATTTCTCTCGAAATCCTCGCCCGCAAGGAAGAGCTCGGCCGCCTGCTCGCCCGCGAGGAAGGCAAGACGCTCCCCGAGGGCATCGGCGAGGTCGCGCGCGCCGGCCAGATCTTTGCGTTCTTCGCCGGCGAAGCGCTGCGCCTGATCGGCGAGAAGGGCGCCTCCGTCCGTCCCGGCCTCGACGTCGAGCTCACCCGTGAGCCCGTCGGCGTCGTCGGCATGATCACGCCCTGGAATTTCCCGATCGCGATCCCCGCCTGGAAGATCGCGCCCGCGCTCTGCTACGGCAACACGGTGGTGTTCAAGCCGGCCGAGCTGGTGCCGGGCTCGGGACATGCGCTGTCCGAGATCATCACCCGCTCCGGCATTCCGGCCGGCGTGTTCAACCTCGTGGTCGGCTCCGGCTCCGTCGTCGGCCAGACCCTGCTCGACCATCCGGATGTGGCCGCGATCTCCTTCACCGGTTCGGTGCAGACCGGCCGCAAGATCGCGCAGGCCTGCGTGCTGTCGAACCCGATGAAGAAGTTCCAGCTCGAGATGGGCGGCAAGAATCCGCTGGTCGTGCTCGACGATGCCGACCTGAAGACCGCCGTCGAGGTCGCCGTCAACGGCGCCTATTTCTCGACCGGCCAGCGCTGCACCGCCTCCTCCCGCCTGATCGTCACCGAAGGCATCCACGATCGCTTCGTCGCGGCGGTGGCCGAGCGCCTGAAGGGCCTGTCGGTGGACGACGCGCTCAAGGCCGGCGTGCATATCGGCCCCGTGGTCGACCAGAGCCAGCTCGACCAGGATCTGCGCTACATCAAGATCGGCCAGGACGAAGGCGCAAAGCTCGCCTTCGGCGGCGAGCTGCTCAAGCGCGAGACGCCCGGCCATTACCTCCAGCCGGCGCTGTTCACCGAGGCCAACAACAATATGCGCATCGCGCGTGAGGAGATTTTTGGCCCCGTCGCCGCCGTCATCCGCGCCAAGAACTACGAGGAAGCGCTGGCGATCTCCAACGACACCGAGTTCGGCCTCGCCTCGGGCATCTGCACGAGCAGCCTGAAATACGCCTCGCACTACAAGCGCAACAGCGAGTCCGGCATGGTGATGGTCAATCTGCCGACCGCCGGCGTCGACTATCACGTACCGTTCGGCGGCCGGAAGGGTTCGAGCTACGGCGCCCGCGAGCAGGGCTCCTATGCGCGCGAGTTCTACACCACGGTGAAGACCGCTTATACCTATCCGGGTTGATAGGCCACGATCGTAGGGTGGGCAAAGCGAAGCGTGCCCACCACTTACCTTCGGTGTGAAGCATGGTGGGCACGGCGCGTTGCGCCTTTGCCCACCCTACGACTTCATCTTCTGAGGCAAAGCAGATGGACCAGGACGTCGCAGCGAAAGAGCAGCCCCGCTACATCAAGCTCAACGAGCGCGACAATGTCGCGATCGTGGTCAATGATTTCGGGCTTCCCGCCGGCTCCCGCTTCGCCAGCGGGCTGACGCTGCGCGCCTTCGTGCCGCAGGGGCACAAGACGGCACTGGTCGATATCGCGCAAGATCAACCGATCATCCGCTACGGCGAGGTGATCGGCCACGCGTTGTCGCCGATCCTGGCCGGCGAATGGGTCGATGAAGCGCGCATCCGCATGCCCGAGGCCCCTGCCCTCGACAAGCTGGAAATCTCGACCGCCGTCCCGGCACCGCTCCCGCCGCTCGAAGGCTTTACCTTCGAAGGCTTTCGCAACTCCGATGGCTCGGTCGGCACCAAGAACATCCTCGGCATCTCCTCCTCCGTGCAATGCGTCAAGGGCACGATGGAATACGCCGTGAAGCGCATCCGCGCCGAACTGCTGCCGAAATACCCAAACGTCGACGACGTCGTGCCGCTGACGCACGCCTATGGCTGCGGCGTCGCCATCAATGCGCCCGATGCGGTCGTTCCGATCCGCACGCTGCAAAACATCGCGCAGAACCCGAATTTCGGCGGCGAGATCCTGGTCATCGGCCTCGGCTGCGAAAAGCTCGCGCCAGAGCGGCTGGTGCCGGAAGGCGTCAGCGATGCCATCGTGCGCATGCAGGATGAGGCCTTCGACGGCTTTGGTGCGATCGTCGACGCAATCATGACCCAGGCCGAAGCCCGCCTGAAGATCCTCAACACCCGCACCCGTGAGACCTGCCCGGCCGCCGACCTCGTCATCGGCCTGCAATGCGGCGGCAGCGACGCCTTCTCCGGCGTCACCGCGAACCCCGCCGTCGGCTTCGCCGCGGACCTGCTGGTGCGTGCCGGCGCGACCGTGATGTTCTCGGAAGTGACCGAAGTGCGCGACGCGATCCAGCTCCTCACGCGACGCGCCATCAACGAGGACGTCGGCCGCGCGCTGGTGCGCGAGATGGCCTGGTACGATTCTTATCTCGCCCGCGGCGGCGCCGATCGCAGCGCCAACACCACGCCCGGCAACAAGAAGGGCGGCCTCGCCAACATCGTCGAAAAGTCACTCGGCTCGATCGTCAAGTCCGGCTCGTCCGCCATCACCGGCGTGCTCTCGCCCGGCGAGAAGGCGACCCAGAAGGGCATGCTGTTCGCGGCAACGCCCGCGTCCGACTTCATCTGCGGCACACTCCAGCTCGCCTCCGGCATGACGCTGCAGGTGTTCACCACCGGCCGCGGCACGCCCTACGGTCTTGCGGCTGCGCCCGTGATCAAGGTTGCGACCCGCACCGAGCTCGCGCGCCGCTGGAAGGATTTGATCGACTTCGACGCCGGCGGCATCGCCACCGGCGAGAAGACCATCGAGGAAACCGGCTGGGACCTGTTCCGCCTGATCCTCGATGTCGCCAGCGGCCGCACGAAGCCGTGGTCGGACCGTTGGGGCATCCACAACGACCTCACGCTGTTCAATCCGGCGCCGGTGACCTGAGGCCGGGCCAACCGGCCTCACTGACCGTCGATCAGGTGCATGTCGCCGAGCGTGACCGGCAGACTGCGCGTAATGAGATCCGCGACCGCCGCGCGTAGCCGTTCGTTCGCAGCCGGCCCCTCGAACGTCGCGTCGATCGGCCCGCTGGGTCCGGCGAGCCGCATGGTGCCGGTGTTGTCGAGCGGCGCGGCTGCCCGCTTCTCGATCACGTTGAACGACTTGCCGTCGATCACGCGCACCTCGTAGAGCGCGTGGATCAGGCCGTAATCCGCAAGCAGCGTGCGATATTGGGCAAGCCCGATGCCCTCGACGTTGCGGCCGTTGCCGAGCTTCGATCTGGCCCGATGTAGGCATCCAACCCCTGCGGCGCGACATCGCTGCGAACCAGCTCCTTGAACGGATCGCTGCGCAGGAGATTGACTGGCGCAACCGCCGAATCCCTGATCGCGGCAAACGCGGCACGTCGGTAGCTCACCGCCTGCACGCGAAAGCGTCCACCGAGCAGCTTCGTCGCCTGCTGGACGATCAGCTCGTCCAGCCCCCATGCGCTGATCGAGAGGCTTTGCCCGGCGTTGCCGAGCGCGATCAGGCCGGCTTGCGTCAGGCTCATCTCCTCGCCGATGGCCGAGACGATGCCGACGGTCTTGATCGCCTGGAGCCGGGTCGCGCGCGTCTCGAACGCGGCGGCCGCGCCGAGGGCGATGCAAGCGACCGCCAGGCCAACCCATAGAAAAGCAATGCGGCGCATGGTGACCTATCGAATCCTGAAATCGAACGAATAGGACGCACCGAGGCCGATCGTCGTCTGGTTCGACGATCCCCGCAGCTTCACGAGCGGGCTGTCTGCGGCGTCGCCCAGCAGCTTCTCGTACTCGACATAGGCATGGACTTCCCACTGCGGATTGATGCGATAGGAGATCTGGCCGCCGAAGCCGACCGAATGCGCACCGCCTTTGGCATCGTACATCGGCAGCCCGGACGCCACGGACTGCACGGCGTCGACGCCGAAATAGGGCGCAGTCGCCTTGGTGCTTTTCCAGGTGAAGCGCGGGCCGGCCGAGATCGTGAGCCTTTGGATCAGCGGCACGATGACGTCGGCGGAGACATCGGCGACCGTGCCGGTATTTCCGCCCATGCCCTGGCGCAATTCACTGCGCAGGCGCAGCCAGTCGACCGGGAAATATTCGACGAACCCGCCGAGCTCGTATGCGGCCTTGACGTCGCCAAGGCCGGTCAGCTCGGCATATTTATCGCTCCTGCGCGACGCGACGTATTTGAACGCGGGGCCGGCGCGAAAATTTCCGACGTCGAACAGCGCGATACTGGCGCTGTCGCGGGGCCCGCGAAACTGGTCGACCGATCCGGCACGGCGAATGGAGAAGATCGGGATCGGCATGAGCTTCCCGTTCTTCGATCCGACGAAATCCGGCGTGTACTCTCCGCCGATGCCGACCATGACGGTCCAGTTGCCGGAAGGTGACGGCAGCATCGGCACGTCGAACGGCGGGGCTGGCAACGTGAACGCCGTCTGCGCCGATGCCGACTGCGGGATTGCCAGGATTGCGCCGAACGCGGCGAGGAATGCGGTCAGCAAGGTGCTGCGCTCTCGCCGCAGGATCGAGAGCAGCTTCGTCAAAATGCTTCATTTACAGGGCCCCGGACCGGCCTTGCTGGCCTGGTCGACTCGTGTGGTTAGGAGCCACAGCATGTGGTCCGGCAAAATTGCCCCAAGATTGCAAGGGGCAGACAGCGCCCCGATCCATTCGCGGCGCATGCCGGGCGCGCCGCCGGATCAATGTTGCCCGAACATTGCCGGGCCGCGCTCACGCTCGCAAACTTTGAGCGCTAGGGCCGGTCGGCGCCCTCGCTCCTGCCTTTTATTCGCCAAGCTCGCTGCCTTAATGGGAACCCTGCGCACGAGCCGGAACGCCAGACTTCGGCCAGGGAGCGTCACGCTCAGGTTTTGTTGCCCCAGCAGAGTCAAGGACGTCCCGTGCGCTCCCTCGTAATCGAAGACGAACCGCAGATCGGCGCCTATGTCAGCCGCCTGCTCGGACAATTGCACGGCATTGTCGACGTCGTCGGCTCGATTGCCGATGCCCGCCAGGCGCTGGACAATTTCAAATATGATCTCGCGATCATCGACCGGATGCTGCCCGATGGAGATGCGCTCCAGTTGGTGACGGCGCTGAGCCGATCGGCGGACCGTCCCGCGATCATCATGCTGACCTCCAAGGACGCCAAGGAGGATGTCGTCGACGGTCTCAATGGCGGCGCCGACGACTATCTCGGCAAGCCGTTCGAGCCGCAGGAGCTCATTGCGCGGGTGCGCGCTGTGTTGCGGCGCCCCCGGCAGCTCGCGCCCTCGGTGCTGTCGCTCGGCAATGTCGAGCTGCATCTCGGCAGCAACGAGGCGGTGGTCGCCGACACGAAATTCCTGCTGCGCCGGCGCGAGGCGCTGATCCTCGGAGCGCTCCTGATGCGCCGCGACCGCGTCATCACCCGCGCCGCCCTGATCGAGGAGATCTACGGCTTCGACGACGAGATCGAATCCAACACGCTCGAAGCGCAGGTCTCGCGCTTGCGGAAGAAACTGACCGAGCTCGGCGGCGATGTCGAGATCCGCAGCATGCGGGGCATCGGCTACATCCTGCGGCTGGCAACACCGCGATGACGTCGATTGCCCGAACGTTTGCGCTGTCGCTTGGCATCGCCGCGACGACGATCTTCCTGATCATGCTCGGTGTCTTCATCTGGCGTTACCCGATGGAGGAACGCGAGTTCAGGGCTTGCCGCATTGTGATCGCCGTTCTCGATCGCGCCACGGTGATCGAGGGGCAAAACCTGACGGTACGCCCGACTCCCGCCCTCGGGGAGCTTAAAGCGGACAGCCCGAACCTCTGGTACGTCTTGTCCGCGGGCGATCTGGTCAGCGAATACGGGAGCGAACGCCGGCCCACCCTCCCCTTCGCGTTTCCCTATCACGGGCCGATCGGCTCGTCCGTCTTCAGCACACTCGACCAGAAGAACACCTTTTGTCTCGCCGTCGTGCAACGGGGCCCGTTGCAGCTTACGATGATGGTCGGCGAACCCAAGGTTCGCTTCGGCCGGATTGCAAGGAACTTCCTTGTCCGCAGCATTTTCGCGATCATCACGCTGGCGCTGGCCTTTGCGGCGACGGTCGCCATCGGCTCAATGCTGGCCGCACGTTTCGTCTCGCGCGGCATCGAACGGGTGGCGCGTCGCGCGCTCGCGATCGACCCATCGGCCCCGCAGGGCCTGATATCCCTGTCCGAAGTCCCCACCGAGCTGAAGCCGCTGGTCGCGGCGCTGAACCGCGCCTTCGGCGAGATCGACGCCTACATCAGGATGCAACGCCGCTTTCTCGGCAATGCCGCCCATCAGCTCCGCACGCCGCTCACGCTGCTGCGCGCGAAAATCGAGGACGTGCCCGAGCCGGCGCTGAGGGTGGAGTTGGTGCGCGACGTCCGCCGCCTGACGTCGCTGGTCTCCGCCATGCTCGACCTGGCGCGATTGCAAAATCATGCGATCGAGAAGCGACCGATCGATCTTGCCGAGATCACGCTGGACGTGCTCGCCGATTTCAGCCCCTCGGCGCTGGACGCCGGCATAGAGCTTGCGCTGGAGCACGCCGAAGAAGGTCCGTTCCTGGTGCAAGGCGTCGACGCCGCGGTACGCAGTGCGCTTGCGAATCTCGTCGGCAACGCGCTCATCCACGCCCATGGTGCGCGGCGCATCGTCGCCACGCTCAGCCGCGGCGACATCTCGATCGACGATGACCGCGCGGGCCTGCCCGACGGCGCGGAGCACAGGCTGCTCGAGCCATTTCAGACCGGCAACAGCGCGGGCGACGGCGCCGGCCTCGGCCTGTCGATCGTCCGCGAGATCATGGCCGCGCACGGCGGAGAGCTGGTCATTTCCTCCGCGCCGGGCCGCGGCACGACGATGAGCTTGCGCTTTCCCGAGGCCACCGCGACGACCAGATCGCCGCACCTCGATCTGCAAACGGGCTGACGAGCCGCTTCTAGCCCTTCGGCGAAACCGTCCGGAAACATTGGCGTGGAAAACTTCTTCCGCGTTTCACGTCTGTCGCATCACGCAATCAAATAGATCCGCCGGCGGCGGTCGAATGTTCGCACACAAGCGAACCTGGCGTGGCATCGCCGCGACCAAACCTCCGATTGCCATCTTCCACGGAGATTTTCCAATGCGCGTTCTTTCAATATTTGCCGTTGCCGGCGCCATGATTGCGAGCTCGGCCGGTGCATTTGCCGGCGAGCTTCCCTCTTACGACGTGAAGTCGTTTCCGATTTCGACGACGCAAGTGCAGGTGCTCGGCGGCGCCGGGGTCGAGGAGCAGTCGTCTGCGCCCGCGATGATCGTCGCCGGCATGCCGGCCTCGCCCGCGCAAATGTCGGTGCTGTCGCCGCGCGTCAAGCGGCTGGCGAGCGCCAACGCCACGAGCGAAGAGCGCTGAGACAGTTTTCGACCCCGGCTGCCCTTGCCGGGGTCGTCGCTCCCGCCGTCAGCGTGAGATATAGCCTGCCGCGATCGGCTTGAACCGATAGATCAGATACGGCGTCTTGTTTTCGGCCTTGCCGCCATGGAACATGGCGGCTGCGGAGACCTGAGACGCGGACACGTACATGTACCCGTCGGGAGAGGCAGTAATCCCGTCCGGCCACACCATGTCCGGATCGCTCAAATAAGTGCGAAACTTCCGGTCGGCTCCTATGACTCCAATCGATTTGGTCTCGACCGCAGTCAGGTAGATGTTGCCCGCATAGTCGATCGACAGGCCGCCATTGTTCGGTTTGTCCGAGTAGCGTTCCACCCGCGCGCTCAGCTCTTCGGCGGGCAGCTTCTCGTTGCCGAGGTCGGTGGCCTTGATGCGGTACAGCGACCGGCCGCTGAGTGGCGCGAAATAGACCCATTCGGACCTGGCATCCATCGTGATGCCGTCGCAGCCGACCTTAATGAGCGAAGGCTTGCCGTCCTTGCCAGGCACGGTCAGATCATTGCCATCCACGGTGATCGGCACATTTTCAGGGACGGTGGATCGATCGCCGTCCAGCACGCGCCGGGCGGCACCCGTATCCATGTCGATGACGATGATCGCAGCGTGAGAGCCATCGCCGCCGGGCCCGATGTTTTCGTCGGCGATGTAGAATTTCCGGTTCTTCTGGTCGATCACGATGTCCTGCGGCTGCGAGCCTTTCACGGTCACGGGCTCGGGCATGTAGTGGATGCGCTCCAGCCTGTTCGTGCGCGTGTTCCAGCCGACCAGCTTCGGCGTGATCTGCGTCCGGAATCCCATGTCGATGATCCACACGACACCGCTTTCGTCGGAACGAAGACCCAGGACGTTATCGAGGTACTGATCGGTGCCTTTTCGTGGCGTATTCCATTCCGCATTTGGAAACGGCTCGAACGTCGTCGGCGATGTCAGCCGCGCCACACGAACGTCGGGACTGAAGAATGGATGGTGACTGAAGATCAGCTGATTGTCCGGCGTAAACGCAATGTTGCCGACCGACTGAGGGAGCTTCGCAAAGACTTCCGCGTTGCCGCCTCCGTTCTCGGCACAGGCCGCGCCCGTGACGATTGCCGCCGACAGAAAAATGACAAGTCGAATTCCTCTCCTCACGCTTCGCACCGCTCCCTCCCTTTGTTTTCCACGGTTATTCCGGCGCGCGTGCGCCCGGTCCGCGCCGGCAACCGCCGCAGGATTTGAATGCAGAGACCCAAATGCGAGCCGAAGCGGCCGCTCGTTCACCGCCTCGCCGATATCGATCTTTGCGAGAGCCACGATGCGCGCTAATTTGCGGACTGACAATTACGCACAGGCCAGTCCTCTAGTATCACGGAGTGAACCATGCAGAAGCTCGGCAGCAAGACGTATGATTGTGCCGTGGGATGCCCCGTGGAGGCCACCCTCGATCTGATCGACGGCAAGTGGAAGGGCGTGATTCTCTACCACCTGCTCGACGATACGATTCGCTTCAACGAGCTCAAGCGGCGCCTGTCCCGGATCACGCAGCGCATGCTGACGCGCCAGCTCCGCGAGCTCGAGGCGGACGGCCTCATTCATCGCGAGATCTATGCGGAGGTCCCGCCGCGGGTCGAGTATTCCCTGACGGCGCTTGGGCGCTCGCTCGAACCGGTCGTTCGCATGCTCTGGACATGGGGCAATCAGTATCTCGCGACGGAAGCGGCTCGTGCCGGTGCGGTCAACGGCGCCGTTTCGCTCTCGCCGCGGGTCAGACGGAGCCTGCCGGCAGGTCGCGCGTAGGCGGGCCCCTGCGTATCCACGATGCCTTGCGGCGACTGCAAGTAAATCGCACACGTCGATCAAGACGGCGTGGGCCTACGCCGCGACGAGACACGATTCTCCATCCTCACATGAGGCCATCCGCGCGCCGCCATCAAGCGGCGCGCGCTCTACTTATATAAATACTAATTCCAAATCTGATGATTGAGGGACCATTGCGCCCCTCCCGCACTTCAAGCCATCGACTGCGCTTGTTAGTCGTCCGCCCCGCAAATGATGGGGTCGCGAATGACTACATATCTCAGAACGACGGCAGGATTGATCGGCGGCGCGCTGCCGCTGTTGGCAGGCCTGATGGATGCGGCGCCGGCCGAGGCGCAATCATCGTCGCAGGAATTGCCCGCCGTCGTGGTCGAGCAATCGTCGCGGCCGGCAGCGCGCACACGTCCGTCTCCCTCCCGTCAGGCCGCACAGGCGGCAAGCCGCCGTCGCCAGGCCGAGCGCGCACCATCGAACGCCGATACACAGGCGGCCGGCGCGAGCACGGGCGCGGAGACCGCGACAGGCCCCGTCCGCGGCTACGTCGCGACCCGCAGCGGCACCGGCACGAAGACCGATACGCCGCTGCGTGAGACACCGCAGTCGATCACCGTGGTCACCGCCGACCGCATCATCGACCAGGGCGCGACCACCGTTCAGGAGGCGCTGCGCTATGTCCCCGGCGTGTTCGCCGACGCCTACGGCGCGGACTCGCGCGGCGACTATCCGCGCATCCGCGGCCAGGACCCAAATATCTATCTCGACGGCACCCGCATGGTGAACACCAACAACTTCAACGAATGGCGGCCGGAGCCGTACACCCTGGAGCGCATCGAGGTCTTGCGCGGCCCCTCTTCCGTGCTCTACGGCGACACCTCGACCGCCGGCCTGTTGAACCTGATCTCGAAGCGCCCGCAGGCCGAATCCGCCAACGAGATCGGCGTGCAATATGGCAGCTTCAACCGTAAGCAGGTGCAGCTCGACTCCACGGGAAAGCTGACCAAGGACGGCGAGTGGCTCTATCGCTTCATCGGCGTATACCGCGACAGCAACACGCAGACCGATTACGTCAAGGACGGCCGCATCGTGCTCGCGCCATCACTGACCTGGCGGCCGACCAACAACACCAGCTGGACGGTGCTCGGCACCTATCAGAAGGACACCACGGGGTCCTCCACGGCCTTCCTGCCGCATGAGGGCACATTGTTTGCCGGCCCCAACGGCTACATTCCGGTGCGGCGCTTCGCCGGCGAGCCCGGCTTCGACCAGTACCAGACCGAGACCGGCGCGATCAGCAGCCTGTTCGAGCACAGCTTCAGCGACAGTCTGAAGATCCGGCAAAACCTGCGTTACGCCCATGTCGAGGGCATTTACCGGTCGACGTGGCCGGACCTGAACTTCGTCGATCCAAGCGATCCGAACTATCCATTTCTCGACGCCAGCCGACGCTCCGTGGCGCGCAGCGTATGGAGCCGCGAGACGGTCAAGGACAACCTGACCTCGGACAGCAATGCCGAGCTGAAATTGCACACCGGACCGGTCGCACACAAAGTGTTGTTCGGCACCGACTACCGCGAGTTCAGGGAGCACGCGCAATCAGGCTTCACCACAGACCCGACGCCGTTCGATCTCTACGCGCCGGTCTACCGCGGCGTACCCGCGCCGACGATGTCTCCCGAACCGGATCTGCGCCAGACCCAGCTCGGTATTTACGCTCAGGACCAGTTGCGCCTCGGACCGTGGCTCGCCGTGCTTGGGCTGCGCCACGACTACGTCACCAGTAACACGCAGGCCTCGCCGGTCGAAAACTACCAGGC
Source organism: Bradyrhizobium sp. P3_C3 (assembly GCF_056402655.1). Lineage (NCBI taxonomy): Bacteria > Pseudomonadati > Pseudomonadota > Alphaproteobacteria > Hyphomicrobiales > Nitrobacteraceae > Bradyrhizobium > Bradyrhizobium sp. P3_C3. The sequence continues at coordinate 74,608 of NZ_JBFUGY010000021.1, forward strand.
GACCACCGGCCGCGCCGCGCTGATGTACGAGCTGCCATTCGGCGTCACGCCTTACGTGACCTATGCGCAGTCGTTCAACCCGGTGTTCGGCAGCGGCGTCTGCGCCACGGTGTGCGCGCCGCAGCGCGGCGAGATGGTGGAGCTCGGCTTCAAGTACAATCCGACACCGGGCAATGCGATCAACGGCGCGATCTTCGACACCACCGAACGGCATCGGCTGGCCAGCGACCCCGATGATGACCGCTTCTCGATCCAGACCGGGAAGGTGCGCATCCGCGGCGCCGAGCTCGAGGTGCTGGCGCGCGTCACGCCGGAGCTCGACCTGATCGGCGCCTATACCTATCTCGATGCCCGCGTGGAAAGCGGCGACAATTCCGGCAAGCATGTCGAGACCGTGCCGGATCACCAGGCCTCGCTCTGGGCGAAGTACCGTCTGTCCCTGCTCGGCCTGCCCGGCGTCACGCTCGGCGGCGGCGTGCGCTACATCGGCACCTCCTGGGACGGCACCGACACCCTCCGCACACCCGACTATACGCTGTTCGACGCCATGGTTCGTTACGAGACCGGTTCCTGGCGGCTTCAGGTCAATGCCAGCAATCTCTTCGACAAGCGTCACCTCACCACGTGCCTGGCGCGCGGCGACTGCTTTCTCGGTATCGGCCGCACGGTGCTCGGCAGCGTGACGTACAAATTCTAGCCACGACCGCTACGTCATGCTGCCGGGCATGAAGCAGCGCACGCGCGGATGGCCGTCGACATAGTGCTTCCACACCATGGTTCGACCGATCTTGTTCGGCTCGGTGATCACGGCACCGTCGGGCACGACGACCCACTCGTCGTCGATGCGCACGCGGTAGTGGCCGCGATCGGATTCCCAGTCGACGTCGGCTATGACGTAGCCGTCGGCATCCGAGCAGCATTGTCCGTATTGGCTGTGCAGGCTCTCGAACCAGGGTTTTAGCGGCGAGTTGGCATAGCGGCCGTCGTCGCGCGCCAGCGCCGAGGTCGCAAGCAGCGCCATCGGCCCCAGCAGCGCCGCCGCACATAGTCTGGCAAGTCGCATATCGTCTCCGCGGATCGCAATCAGCGCCGCGAGGGACAGACACCGCCGTCCGCCTTCCGCACGGTCGCGGCAGGCGTGGAGACGGCGACTCGCTCCCCAGCGGCTTTGCGACAGCTATGCAAATCCGGCGCCAGCGCGCATTCCGGGGAACTACGGCCGCACGGCGTTGCCCCGGCCGGCGCGCACGTCCTGCATGTCCAACGCGTCGGCAATTTGCCGCAGCTGTTTTGGAGGCTTTCCTTGTTCCGCGAGGACGTGTACGAAACGGCCGCGGACGCGGGCCGCATCTTTTAATCAACTGTTTCAATTAGAGAAATCAGGTGTTGGCGTGACTGGCATTGGACCGTCAGCGCTATGAGTTCGAGAGAGTTGCTTCCTGGCCCGCAGGATTCGACCGACTTGCCCGCAAGCGAAGTGCAGTTTGCGCTCGTGATTTCGCGCATGCTCGAGACGGTGAAGGACGACGCGGAAGCCAGGCGGCAGATGGTCTACGACCTCGCCCGCTACAAGCTCCAGGAGCAGTTCACCTACGCCGACGCCAGGAACATCGACCAGATGAAGCGGGCGCTCGAGGTCGCGATCGAGGAGGTCGAAAAATTCTCGCGCGACGAGGCGCCGCTGGAGCGCTTGCCGTCACAACAGCTCACGTCGTCAAAGGCGACTGAGACAGGCGGTCTCCTGGTGTCCGGCGACGCGACCGTTTTGCGATCGAGGATCGAGATATCCCGCAGCAAGCTGCCTGCGCTCTCGGGCCCGCTTCTACCGGTGATCAAGCGTACGGCGGCCATCCTGCTTGCCGTTGGCGCAGTCATCCTGATCGTCTCGCAGCGAGATAACATCGCCGCGCTGCGCCGGCAGATTTCGTCCCAGGCCCAGGAGATCGCGCAGGTATCGCCCAAGCCGGAGACGACGATCACGGTCGCCAAGCCGGAAATGATCACCCCTGGCCCGCCTCCCCCGACGCGCGTATTGCCAACCGACTACGGCATCTACGCATTGATCGACGACAAATCGCTGGCGGAGTTGAATGCGACCGGCGTGATGGCGCCGGACATGCGCATCGCGATTTCACCGGAGTTCAAGAAGCCCGATCGCCCGCATCTGCCGAACGGCCGCGTCAAATTCATCGTGTTTCGGCGGGACGCCGCGAACGTGATCCCCGAGCGCGTCGAGGTTCGGGTCGTCGCGAAGATCGCCAGGGAGTTTTCGACCGACGCTGCAGGCAAAAATCTAGGCGGCGGAGAAGATGTCGGGGTGATCCGAAACTTCTCCTATCCGTTCCGGGTGTCGCCGATCCCGGGGAAGCCCGAGATGTACGAGCTTCACACCGGCGATTCAGGGCTCGAGCTTGCGCCGGGACATTACGTCCTGAGCCTGGGACCGCATGCCTATTATTTCCAGGTCGACGGCGAGATCACCGATCCCCGGCAATGCCTCGAGCGGGTCGTCGCCGGCAACGGCACGTTCTACGCGCCTTGCAAGAAGGCACGGACGTATTGACGGTCGTCAAGACCGTCGCTGCTGAGGCAGGCCCGAGCCACACACTCAACTGTCATCGCCCGACTTGATCGGGCGATCCAGTATTCCAGAGACAGTGCGAGGATACGGAGGGGCCCTACTGCTTCGGCGCCGGCGCCATCATCGCGCCGCCCTTCTTCGCCGCGGGCGCGGGCGCCGGCTTCGTCGTCGCGGCGGTCGCCTGTGCCGGAAGATATTTGGCGACGATGGCAGGATCGACCTGGGCGATGTAGGCGTCGGGAAGACGCGTCCAGGTCTCGTCCTTGCCGAACAGGGAAATGCCGAGGAAGCCGCGCATGGTCAGCGTCTGCCCGTCCGGGCTGACCGACATCTTGGCCTTCCAGATGTTGCCGTCGCGCGGATTGACCACGTTGCCGCCGTCATACTTCAAGCCGTCGCGCTTCATGTCGCGGATGAAGGAGAGCCCGAGCACCGGGGCGTTTTTGCGATCATCCGTGCATTTCGCACAGACCTCATTCGGGTCGTCGCCGGGGCGCGGAAAGGTTTTTGCGATCACGCCTTCGAAGATGCCGTTGTGGTCGACGAAGAGAAACCATCCCACCGTCTTGCCGTCCTCGGTCTTCTGCCAAAGACCCGCGGCGGTTGGCTGCTGCGCCTGTGCGGCTACCGGCCCAACCGCGCCAAGCGTCAGCGCAACAGCGAGCGCGAGGGGCGAGAGCAGTCGAAAGCTGGAAAAGAGAGTCCGCATTATGATCACCTTGCTAAGCCGCCACTGCAATGGCCGCAGACTACGGCGATTTCGCGAACGGTTCCAGCACCAGAAACATGGGGCATTGCCTGCCGAACCCGGTGCCGTCAGTTGACACCGAGCTTCTTTTGCAGACTGGAGGACGAGGTCGTGTACTGGAACACGAGCCGCTTCTCCGGATAGACGTAGCGATGGGCTTTTTGCGCCATCAGTGCGCCCTCGTGGAAGCCGCACAGGATCAGCTTGAGCTTGCCCGGATAGGTGTTGATGTCGCCGATGGCGAAGATGCCGGATACGTTGGTCTCGAACGCGGACGTCTCGACCGGCACCAGATTGTTCTCCAGCGCGATGCCCCAGTTCGCGACCGGACCGAGCTTCATGGTCAGCCCGAAGAACGGCAGCATGGTGTCGCAGGAAATTTCGCTCACGCTGTTGTCGTTGCCCTTGACGGTGGCGCCGGTCAGCTTGCCCTCGGTGCCGGACAGCGCGGTGACCTGCCCGAGCCGCAGATCCATCTTTCCGTCGGCCACCAGCGCGCGCATCTGCTCGACGCTGTGGGGCGCGGCGCGAAAATCGTCGCGCCGGTGCAGCAGCGTGACGCGCTTGGCGAGCGGATGCAGATTGAGCGTCCAGTCGAGCGCGGAATCGCCGCCGCCGACGATCAGAACGCTCTTGTCGCGGAACGTCTCCATCTTGCGCACGGCGTAGTGCACCGAGGTGCCCTCATAGGCCTCGATGCCCGGCACCGGCGGGCGCTTGGGCTGGAACGAGCCGCCGCCGGCCGCGATCACCACCACCTTGCATTCGAACACCTTGCCCGCGTCGGTGGTGCAGCGAAACAAGGGATCGCCGATCTTCTCCACCGTCTCCACCATCTCGCCGAGATGGAAGGTCGGATGGAACGGCTTGATCTGCTCCATCAGCGCGTCGGTGAGGCCCTGCCCCGAAACGTGCGGAATGCCGGGAATGTCGTAGATCGGCTTTTCCGGATAGAGCTCGGCGCACTGGCCGCCGACCTTGTCGAGGATGTCGATGAAATGCGCCTTCATGTCGAGAAGGCCAAGCTCGAAGGCGGCGAACAGACCACAGGGGCCGGCGCCAATAATCAGCACATCGGTTTTTATCACGTCGCTCATGTCGTCTCTTTATCGATCGTTATCGGTTGGACGCCGCCCCGGGGGGCAGAAGTGACCCTGCCTGTCTAGCCAACGGGGATGGATCAGGGAAGGCATAAAAGCGGGAGCACCCCGCAGCCGCGCCCACTTGCCGGGTCAGGATAACTGGGCTGTAACGGGAAGCGATATGACGGAGATCAATCGGTGAACGCACCAAGCCGCCTCGATACGACGCCGCGCCTGGAGGACTATCCCTATCGTCTCGGCGACAATGTCCGCTTCGGCGATCTCGATCCGAACCAGCACGTCAACAACGCGGTCTACGCCACTTATTTCGAGACCGGCCGGGTCACGCTGATGAAGAGCCCGGAATACGGGCTGACGCCGCCGGGCCTCGCCTGGATCATGGTGCGCCTCGACATCCATTTCCGCGCCGAGCTGCACTGGCCGAACACGATCGAGCTCGGCCTCGGCGTGGTCAAACTGGGACGGACGTCGGTGACCTTCGAACAGGTCGTGTTTTCGGAAGGAAAGTGCATCGCATCGGCGATGTCGGTCGGCGTCATGCTCGACGAGGCGACGCGGCGGCCCGCACCGCTCACCGCTGAGATCATCGAGAAGCTCAGGCCCTGGCACAAGCGCGGTATCGAGGTCGCGCCGCCGAGCATCTAGTATAGTGAGGGACGATCAGGCCTGCCGTTCCGGCGTCGCCACGACGAGCCCGTCGAGTTCGTCGGAGACCTTGATCTGGCAGGACAGCCGCGAGTTCGGGCGCACGTCGAAACCGAAATCGAGCATATCTTCTTCCATGGGCGTCGGGCTGCCGACCTTCTCGCGCCAGGCTTCGTCGACATAGACATGGCAGGTTGCGCAGGCACAGGCGCCGCCGCATTCGGCCTCGATGCCGGGAATGCTGTTGCGGATGGCGGCTTCCATCACGGTCGCGCCGTTCTCGACTTCCACCGTACGGGTTTCGCCCTTGTGGTCGACAAAGTTAATCTTGGCCATGTGTGCTCGTGCTGCCGCGATGTTGCGAATGAAGGAGGGTCCGGGCTGTCCTATAACGGGTCGATCCGCCCGGCGCCATAGGGTTTTGAAGCGACGTGAATCCCGCTTCGCGGGAAGAAAACGCGTCAAAACAAAAGACTAGAGCGCGGTTTCTCGCCCTGTCGCCCTAGGGCTTCAGGATCGCCTCGATGGCGGCGCGAGCCTCGGTCACCGCCTCTTTCAACGCGGCGAAGGCGTGGGGCTGGCCATGGCCGGTCCGGACCGCGGTCTCCAGGCTGGCTGCGGCATCCGCCACCGCAAAGGCGCCGATTCCGCGCGCGGAGCCCTCGAGCTTGTGGGCGAGTGTGCCGGCCTCGGCCGGCAGTGCTGCCATCGCCGCAACCAGGCGAACCGCCTGCTCGGCGAACATCGCGAGCACTTCCTGTTCCAGCTCAGTGTCCCCGAGCGTCATGCGCGAGAGGTGATCGAGGTCGAGCGGGCTGTCGATGGGTGCAAGCGGGGGCGAAGGCATCCAGTCCATCCGTTGCAGTTCAGGCGTCATGGCGCAGACCCCGGCATCGCGCGATGTCCGCCGATCCGGCGGTCAAGTTCCCCCACCGAAGCATGGAAATGGTTAACGAAGTGTTTGGCCCGTTTTACGCAAATCCGCCCGTTTATTGACGAAAAGTTGCCGCAATCCGGCGAGTCCGGTGGAGAATTCCATTTATTGCTAAGGCGTTACGGCGCTATCCTGTTAACGATGATTAAGATTGTCTTAATCCCGGGCATTTCATTCGCGACGCTCTGCCAATAGGATGTTGGGAGAAATTAGCGGACAAGCCGTCCAGGTGGGGACGGCTGGGAATCCGCGTAAGCGGCATGATCCGGTCTGTGGGCTTGCGTAGCGCGCTGGGCTCGCGGGAGGACGCGTACAAGTAACGAGGGCTCGGACTGAACATGGCGAACACTCCGAAAAAGGTCAAAGACCCGACAGAAGTTGCGCTTTCTGCGATCCAGGAAGCCCTGAACATCAGCGACACGGCCGCGGACACCAGCCGCAACGCCTCGATGCGCAACGAAACGTCGGCTCCGGTGGGGCCGCCGGCTCCTCCGATCTTCGACGAGCCGACCTTCGAGCCGCGTCCTGCCGCCAACGAGCGCGCCACCGTGTTCGATACGATCGAGGAGCCGCGCACCTCGCGCCGCGCCGCCAACGACGACCGCGAGACCATCGGCCAGTTGCTCCAGGCGCTTCAGAAGGGCCGCCCTGCCCGCAGCGTCTACACCTTCGCCACCATCTTCGCCGGCGTCTGGCTCGCAGCCTGCGCCGCGCTCACCGTCGGCTTCCTGCCCTCGATCCAGGCTGCCATGGGCCAGAGCGGCGGCGTGCTCGTCATCGCCGGCCTGATCGCGATGTTCTTCGCGCCGATCATGCTGTTCTACTTCCTGGCGAGCCTGGTCTGGCGCGGCCAGGAAATGCGCATGATCGCGCAGGCGATGGCGCAGGTCGCGATCCGCTTCTCCGAGCCCGAGGGCTCGGCGTCCGATTCCATGGTCACCGTCGGCCAGGCCATCCGCCGCGAGGTCGCGGCGATGGGCGACGGCATCGAACGCGCCATCGCGCGCGCCGGCGAGCTCGAGACGCTGGTCGCCAACGAGGTTGCGGCGCTCGAACGCGCCTATTCCGACAACGAAGTGCGCATCCGCTCCCTGCTCCAGGACATCGCGCACCAGCGCGACAATCTGGTCGGCCAGGCCGAGCAGGTCCGCAGCGCCATCTCCGGCGTGCAGATCGATCTGCGCCACGACATCGCGCTGATCTCGGACGCGATCGCCTCGCGCGTCGACGAGGTCGCCAAGAGCATCACCGGCGCGCTGGAAGAGCGCGGCGCCCACATCACCGGCGCACTGAGCAACGCCGGCGACAACATGATCCTCGCGCTCGGCGAGCGCGGCGGCGACCTGCTCGACCGCCTCGAGGAGGCCAGCAACGAGACCACGCGCGCCGTGCTCGACGCCAGCGAGCGGCTGACCACCAGCCTCAACTTCAAGACCGGCCACGTCCACGACGAGTTCGTCGACCTCGCCGACCGCGTCCACGAGATGCTGAACGAGCGTATCGACCGCATCACCGGCGAGTTCGAGCAGCGCTCCGCCGCCATCGTCGACGGCATCTCCGAGCGCACCGAGCAGGTGCACGACAGCCTGAAGAATTCGTCGGACTCGCTGCTGCTCGAGCTCGAGCTGCGCTCCAACGACCTCTCCGCCAAGATCGACGATGCCGGCAACCGGCTCGCCGGCCACATCATGACCTCCGGCGACAAGGCGAGCGAGGCGCTCGACGCCACCGTCAACACCCTCGTCGCCAAGGTCGTCAGCCAGACCGAGACCGCGCACGACTCGCTGTCGCTGCAGATGAGCGCGTTCGACGAGCTGGTGAAGAACCAGGGCACCGAGCTGGTCGAGAGGTTCGCCCGCGACTCCGGCACGCTCGGCGCGCTGATCACCCGCCACATCTCCGAGTTCGACCGCACCGTGAAGACGTTCGGCGGTGATATCGTCGATCGCATGGGCCAGCGCACCCAGGACATCGCCGAGAGCCTGAAGACCTATGTCGACAATTTCGATACCCGCTTCACCTCGAACGGCGGGGCGATCACGGCCGTGCTCGACCAGCGCCTGGTGCAGTTCGAGACCACGGTCGGCGAACGTGTCACCAACCTCGACGCCTCGCTGAACGACAAGATCGTCAGCCTCGACGGCACGATCGAAGGCCACATCAAGACTTTCGACGACCAGCTCGTCGGCCGCGTCGCCGCGCTCGAGCAGTCGTTCGACGCCCGCGCCAAGTCGGTGACCGAAACCATCGACGGACGCCTCAACACCCTCGCCTCGTCGCTGACCGACGGTGCCGCGCAGGCGATCCAGTCGATCGACTCCCGCCTCACCCACCTCACGACGTCGCTCACTGACGGCGCATCGCAGGCCATCGAGACGATCGATACGCGCCTCAACTATCTCGCGACCTCGCTCACCGATGGCGCATCGCAGACCATCCAGTCGATCGATACGCGGCTGACGCACCTCACGACGACGCTCTCGGGCGGCGCCTCGCAGGCGCTCGAATCCATCGACACGCGCCTCACCTACCTGACGACTGCGGTGACGAACGGCGCCTCGCAGGCCGTGCAGTCGATCGACACGCGCCTCACCCTCCTGACCTCGACGCTCACCGACGGCACCGCGCAGGCGATCGAGGCGGTCGACCGCCGCATCACCGGCGTCGCCGAGATGATCGACGGCCGCAGCACGCACCTGACCGACACGGTCACGGCGCGCTTCCAGGACATCCACCAGGCCATCGAGACCAAGGTCGGCTCGGTCGCCAACGACATCGACGTGCGCGTGGCGCAGTTCGAGGACCTGCTCGGCTCGCGTGTCGAAGCCGTCGCCGGCCGCATCGAGAGCAGCGGCCGTCAGGCCAGCGAGGACATGATGTCCCGCGCCGAGATGATCTCGACCGCGATCCGCTCGCATGTCGAGGATGCCGAGCGCTCGCTCACCAACCTCGTCGTCAACACCAGCGAAACGATCCAGACCGGTGCGCGTACCGCCCAGCAGTCGCTGATGACGGTCTCCTCCGACGTCAACGCCCAGCTCAAAATGACCTCCTCCGATGTCAACGCCCAGCTCAAGATGACCTCCACTGAGGTCGAGCGCGCGCTGACCGCGGTCGGCACCGGTGCTGCGAACTCGATCCTGAGCAGCGCCCGCGAGGCTCAGTCGACCCTGGTCGCTGCCTCCGGCGATGCCTCCAACCAGATCAAGGGGCTCGCGGTCGACGTCGAACGCACGCTGTCGGCGGCCGGTTCTGCCACCGCAGCCTCGATCCTGGCCGGCGCCCGCGAGGTACAGACCACGCTCGTCACGGCGTCTTCGGACGCGGCCAACCACGTCAAGACCCTCACCGCCGACGTGCAGCGTTCGCTGTCGCTGGCCGGCGCCACCACGGCGGAATCGATCACCGCCGGCGCCCGCGATGCGCAGAGCGCGCTGATTGCGGCCTCGACCGAGACCGCCAACCAGATCAAGGCGCTGTCCTCGGACGTGCAGCGCTCGCTCTCGATGGCCGGCACCTCGACGGCCGAGACCATCATGACCGGCGCCCGCGAAGCCCAGACCACGCTCGTCAACGCGTCCTCGGATGCGGCGACCCAGGTCAAGTCGCTCGCGGTCGAAGTGCATCGGTCGCTCTCGCAGGTCGGCCAGTCGACCGCCGAGACGATCACGACCAGCGCCCGCGACGCCCAGAGCACCCTGCTCTCCGTCTCGGCCGAACAGACCAGCCAGGTCCGTTCGCTGGCGGCCGAGATGCAGCGCGCGCTGGCGACCGCCGGCGGCGCCACCATCGAGGCGCTCACCAGCGGCGTGCGCGAGGCCCAGGGCACGCTGATCACCGCCTCGACGGATGCGGCAAGCCAGATCAAGTCGCTGACCACGGACATCGAGCGCACGCTGACCTCGATCGGCGCCGACACCGCCTCGACCATCCTGAACAGCGCGCGTGAGGCGCAGACCTCGCTGACTTCGACGTCGGCGGATGCCGCAAGCCAGATCCGCACGATCTCGACCGAGATCGAGCGCGTATTGAGCACGGCCACGACCAACGCCACCAACGACATCCAGACCAGCGCGCTCAACGCCCAGAACGCGCTGATCAACGCCTCCAACGAGGCAAGCTCGCGTGTCAAGTCGAGTTCGTCCGACGTCGAGCGTTCGGTGCTCGCCGCCAGCAGCAGCTTCGGCCAGGCCATGACCGGCAAGACCGACGAGATCGTCACCTACGTGCAGCAGCAGGCCGACCGTCTGTCGAACATGATCGACGCCAAGCGCGGCGCGCTGGTCGACGCGATCGGCTCGAAGACCAGCCAGCTCACGCTCGACATCGACCGCGTCACCTCGGATGCGCTGAAGTCGATCGAGACGCGCGGCCATGCGTTCTCGCAGACGATGATGGGCAACGGCTCCGAAGTCGCCCGCACCATCAACGCGGCGAGCGAGATGGCCACCGGCGCGGTCGGCAAGTCGCTCAAGGACCTCGAGCAGGCCTCCCGCTCGGCGATCGACCAGTCGCGCCAGGTCTCGATCGCGGCCGTCACCGAGATGCAGGAGACCAGCAAGATCCTGCGTACCGATACGGTGGCCCTGTTCGAGCGTCTGCGCGAAGGCAATATCCTGCTCCAGGAGGTGCTGACCGGTGCGCACGACAACCTCAACTCGCTCGAGCGGGCGCTGGTGACGCGCGTCGCCGACTTCGTCTCGGCGATGAACGACGTCACCTCGCGCAACGGCGCTGCGACGCAGAACCTGGAAGACCAGCTCAACGTCTTCAACACGAAGACCACGCGGGCGCTGCAGGACCTCGGCGAGCTATCGACCCAGTTCGACGCGCACGGCAAGGCACTGGTCGAGGCCGCGCAGGTCGTCGAGGTGAGCAACAAGAACACCACCGCTTCCCTCGCCGAACGCAAGCAGGCGCTGGAATCGCTCGTCACGACCATCGACCTGCGCACGGCCGATCTCGACCAGCGTCTGTCGCGCTTCACCGGCCTGCTCGATGAATCGCTGGCCGCCGCCGAAGAGCGTGCCCGCGACATCGCCCGCGTCGTCGCGGAGACCGCCGGCGCAGGTTCCGCCGCGATCACCCGCCAGTTCGAGGCGGTGCGCGTGGCGTCCGAGGAGGAGCACCGCCAGACCATCGAGGCCATGCACGACATCTACCGCCAGACCACGGACGAGGCGGATACGATGTTCAAGCAGTCGACCGAGAAGTTCACCAACCTCGTCTCCAGCATGAAGCAGATGGCGTTCGAGATGCACAACGAGCTCGAAGCCACCCGCAACGAGCTGCGCCGCGGCGTGCTCGAGATGCCGCAGGAGGCCGCCGAGAGCACTGCGCAGATGCGCAAGGTGATCGTCGACCAGATCGAGGCCCTCGCCGAGCTCAACCGCATCGTGGCCCAGCATGGCCGTGGCCTCGACGTCTCCACGACGGGCCGCGCCGGCGCGCAGCGCCAGGAAGAGCCGTTGCTGGCAGCCGTCGGCACGCGCAACACCGAGACCCGCGGCCGCGACACCGGCAGCGCCTCGACGCTGCCGCCGCCGGACCTCGGCATGCCCGCCTCCTCGCGCCGCACCGAAGCGCCGCCGGTCGCGCCCGCAGGCAACGACCAGGGCCGCGACGGCTGGCTGTCGGACCTCCTGAACCGCACGGACGCCAACCAGGGTGCTCCGACCGGACGTGAGGCCCCGCGTGGCCGCGCGACACCCGCGCCGCAGCCGCAGGCTCCGCAGGGTGGCAGCAATCCGCTGGAGTCGCTGTCGCTCGACATCGGCCGCCTGATGGACCGCAACCTCGCCGCCGAGATGTGGGACCGCTACCAGCGCGGCGAGAACAAGGCCTTCACCAAGCGCCTCTACACGCCCGCCGGCCAGAAGGCCTTTGACGAGGTCGCCCGCAAGTACCGCGCCGACCGCAACTTCAAGGGCACGGTCGACCGCTACGTCGCCGAGTTCGAGCGTCTGCTCGACGAAGTCGCCCGCGACGGCCGTGGTCCGCAGGAGCTGCGCAGCCACCTGACCTCGGAGACGGGCCTGGTCTACACGCTGCTCGCGCATGCAGCGGGCCGGCTCGGGTGATCAGCCCATAGCGACAACGAATAGCGAATGAGAACGGAGGCCTCACGGCCTCCGTTTTCGTTTGAGCCCGTCATTGCGAGGAGTCCTTGCGACGAAGCAATCCAGACTGCTTCCGCGGAGACAATCTGGATTGCTTCGCTACGCTCGCAATGACGAGGTGAGGTCCGTGTACTAAACGCCTACTGCCGCCTGCCGCTCGCGGCGGGCGCCTGCCTCGGCGGCTCGGCGGGCGGCGGAGCGGCGGCCGGGGCGCTGTTGCTGGCGCCGAACAGCACGCGGGTCGGGTTGCGGTCGAAATTGTTCACGGCGCGGCTGATGTCGCCGAGCGTGCGCCGGCCGTCGGTCATCAATGCACCGGAGCGCTTGTCGAAATCCTCGGCCAGCTCGCGGATCGACTTCACCGCCTGGAACAGCTCGCCGCCGTCCTTGCCGCCGGCGAGCGTGTTGAGGCCAAGCATGAGGCTGTCGGCCTTGTGCATGACGCCGTCGACCTTGGCCATCACGCCGTCGATCTTCTCCGAGTTGCGCGCGAGCGAGTTGGTGAAGGTCTCGAGGTTCTTCAGCGAGTTCTTCACCGACTCCTGATTGTCCGCGACGATCTTGTTGATGTTCTGGAGCGTGCCGCGGATCGCCTCGGTGACGTCCTGGAGCTTGTTGGGATCGGCCGTCAGCGACGGGATGCCGTCCTCGTCGAGCGGCGGCGGAGGCGCGGCCTCCTCGCCGCCCTTGAGCGAGATCGCGGCGACGCCGGTCAGGCCCTGGAATTCGAGGCCGACCAGGGTGTCCTTGCGGAGCGGGGTGTTGTTCTCGACCATGGCGAGTGCGACAACCCGCCGCGGGTTGTCGAGCTTCACGGAGACCACCTCACCTACCCGGATACCGTTGAAGTTGACACTGCCGCCGTTGCGCAGGCCCGCCGCCGGGCCCTCGAACACGACGCGCAGGGGGCTGCGCTGCTTGGTGGTGTGCAGCGACTGGAACCACAGCACGAAGCCGATCGCCGCGGCGATCACCGCCAGCGTGAATGATCCGATCAGTACGTAATTGGCCCGCGTTTCCATCAGCTACTCCGGCACCTCAGCCCATCACCGCACGGGCGCGCTTGCCGTGGAAATATTGTCTCAGCCAGGGATGCTGCGAGGCCTGCATGTCGGCGATCGACCCTGCCGCAATGATCTTACCGTTCCCTAAAACGGCGATGCGGTCGCAGGCTGTGTAAAGGCTGTCGAGGTCGTGCGTTACCATGAAAACGGTCAGGCCCAAAGTACGCTGGAGCGTCCTGACCAGCTCGTCGAAATCGCCGGCGCCGATCGGATCGAGGCCCGAGGTCGGCTCGTCGAGGAACACGAGATCGGGATCGAGCGACAACGCGCGCGCCAGCGCCACGCGCTTGATCATGCCGCCCGACAGTTCCGAGGGAAAGCGATCCGCGACTTCCGGCTTGAGCCCGACCATGGTGAGCTTGGCCAGGGTGATCTCGTCCATCAACCGCTGCGAGACCCGGAGATACTCGCGCATCGGAAACTGGATGTTCTGCCGCACGGTCAACGAGGAGAACAGCGCGCCCTGCTGAAACAGCACGCCCCAGCGACGCTCGACGCTGCGGCGCTGCGCGGTGCTGGAGGAATCGAGGTCGACGCCGAACACCTCGATGGAGCCCGCGACCTTCGGCACGAGACCGATGATGGTGCGCGTCAGCACCGACTTGCCGGCACCGGATGGGCCAACGAAGCCGAGGATTTCGCCGCGCTTGACGTCGAGGTTGAGGCCATCGAGCACGCGCGTCGCGCCGAACTGCACCGTGATGTCGCGGACGCGGATGATGGGATCTTGAATCGCGTTTTGAGTTTCTTGCGCCATCGTCACATCCCGATCGAGGCGAAGAAGATGGCGAACACGCCGTCCATGACGATGACGAAGAAGATGCCCTTCACCACGGAGGCCGTGGTGTGCTGTCCGAGCGATTCCGCGCTGCCCTGCACGGCGAGACCCTCGACGCAGGCGACGATGCCGATCACGGCGGCCATCACCGGTGCTTTGACGATGCCGACGATGAAATGGTCGATCGAGATGGCGTCGCGCAGACGCAGCAGGAAGGCTTCGGGATCGACGCCGCCATAGAGCCAGGCGACGAGGCCGCCGCCATAAAGCGCGGCCATGGCGCCGAGGAAGGCGAGGATCGGCAGCGCCAGCACCAGCGCCAGCATGCGCGGCAGCACCAGGACCTCGATCGGGTCGAAACCCATCGTGCGCAGCGCGTCGATCTCCTCGCGCATCTTCATCGAGCCGAGCTCGGCCGTGTAGGCGCTGCCCGAGCGACCCGCGACCATGATCGCGACCAGGAGGACGCCGATCTCGCGCAGCACCAGCACACCGAGCATGTCGACGACGAAGATATCGGCGCCGAACCTGCGGAAATGAAAAATGCCCTGCTGGGCGATGATACAGCCGATCAGGAACGTGATCAGCACGATGATCGGCACCGCGCGCCAGCAGACCTGCTCCATGTGGTGCACGGTCGAGGTCAGGCGGAACGAGCGCGGATGGATCAGGACGCGAAAACCCGCCGCGAGCACCGCGCCGAGCATGTCGACGAGGCCCGCAACCGTGCCGGCGACCCCGGCCACGGCCCGGCCGATCTGCTCCAGCATGCCGGTGATGGTGACCGCGCTGCTGTCGACGACCGGCGTCGCCCCGACCCGCCGCACCTCGTCCACGAGGCTCGAATAATTGGCGGAAAGCCCCGCGATCTGCGCCTCGACGGCGCCCTGGGTCAGGCTGCGGCGCAGCCGTTCGATCAGCCAGGCGCCGAAGGTGTCGAGCTTGGCGACCTCGGAGACGTCGATGAAGATGCTTTGCGAGCCGCCGGCGAGCTTTTCGGCGTCAGCCACCATCCGCTCCAGGACCGGCGCGAAGCTCGCGGTCCAGGTTCCGGTGGCGCAGAGTGCCAACGCGTTGCCCTTGGCAATCCGTTCCAGCTTCGGATCGCCGCTCAAGGTCTCCGCTCCCGGGCCGGGGCTCGAGAAACGGGTAGAATCAGATGGTTGCGCACACGCCCTTACCCAGAGAAGGTATCCCCAACTGGTTAATGTTAGTTGCTAGAGGTAACTAGCAGGTTCAGATTTCGCCAGAGTTCAAAATGACTTCCAGCAAAGTTCCGGCCCTGGCCGCGCGAATCGAGCGCTTTCCCATCGCCGGCAGTTTTACCATCAGCCGGGGCGCCAAGACCGAGGCCGTGACCGTCGTGGCCGAAGTGAGCCGCAACGGCCTCACCGGTCGCGGCGAATGCGTCCCCTATCCCCGCTATGGCGAGACCCCCGAGGCAACCCTTGCGGCCATCCAGGCCATGCAGGCGGCCGTCGCGGGCGGCCTCTCGCGGGAGGCCCTGCAAGCCGCCATGCCGCCGGGAGCCGCCCGCAACGCGCTGGATTGCGCCCTGATCGACCTCGAGGCCAAGGCGACCGGCCTGCGGGCCTGGAACCTGCTGGACCGCCCGGTGCCGGGCGAGCGCACCACCGCCTTCACGATTTCGTTGGGCACCCCCGAGGCGATGGCGGCGGCGACGGCCAGGGCCGCGCACCGGCCATTGCTCAAGATCRAGCTCGGCGGCGACGGCGATCCGCAGCGGATCGCGGCGGTTCGGAAGGCCGCCCCCGAATCCGAGCTGATCGTGGATGCCAACGAGGCCTGGACCGAGGCCAATCTGGAGCAGAATCTCGCCGCCTGCGACGCCGTCGGCGTCACCTTGGTCGAGCAGCCGCTGCCGGCCGGGAAGGATGACGCGCTGGCGCGGATCAAGCGGCCGCTCGCGGTCTGCGCCGACGAGAGCGTGCATGACCGCCCCTCGCTCGCGCCGCTCCGTGAGCGCTACGACGCCGTGAACATCAAGCTCGACAAGACCGGCGGGCTCACCGAGGCGCTGGCGATGGCCGACGCGGCGCAGGCGCTCGGCTTCGAGATCATGATCGGCTGCATGGTCGCGACCTCGCTGTCGATGGCCCCCGCAATGCTGGTGACGCCGCAGGCGCGCTTCGTCGATCTCGACGGCCCGCTGCTGCTCGCGCGCGATCGCGATCACGGCCTGCGCTATGACGACAGCCTGGTCTATCCGCCGGAGTCCTCGCTCTGGGGATGAGCCTTGAGTCGATGCCGCGCCGACCAGATCACCAGCGCGCCGGCCGCGGCCATCGCGGCCATGACGTAGTACAAGCTGTCGCCGATGCGGGCGTAGATCGCACCTGATGCGATCGATGTCGCTGCACCCAACAGCCCGTTGCACGCGGCGTAATAGCCCTGCCCCCGCGCGATCTGATGCGATGGCACGCGCTGCACCAGCAGGTTCATGGTGCCGACGATGGTCATGCCGAAGGTGAGGCCGTGGCCGAGCTGCACGATCACGAGCAGTGCGAGCGGCGGCTCCTGCGCAGTGACGATCCAGCGCACCACGGCGCTCACGCCGCCGATTGCGATCAGCGTGGACGGATGCAGCGAGAACCGCGGCGACAGCGCAAAGACGACGATCTCGGCGATCACGCCCAGCGTCCAGAGGCCCGCGATCGTCAGCCCGCCGAAGCCGTGGAGCTGCCAGTTGATGGCCGAGAACGTGTAATAGGCGACGTGGCTGCCCTGGATCAGCGCGGCCGACGCGATGACGGCCCAGAAGCCGCCATCGCGCAGCAAGGCCTTGCCGGCATGCGTCTCCGTCGTCCTCCGCCTGACATCGTCGAGCGGCTGCAGCAGCAGGCTGGCGGCGACCGCAACGACGGCCCACGCGACGATGATCCAGATCAGATCGCGCGCAGCGATGTGGTCGACGAGAAAGCCGCAGGCGAGCGAGCCCGCGGCGAAGGCCGCCGAACCCCACAGTCGCAACGGTCCGTAATCGAGCCCGTAGCGGGCGACGCCGCGCAGCGCATAGGCATCGGTCAGCGGGGTCGTCGGCGTCCACATCATGCAGGTCAGCGCATAGATCAGGAACAGCGCCAGCGGCTGCTGCTGCAGGCCGACCGCCGTGAACCCGATCGCGGTTGCCAGCACCGACACCATCATGCCGGCGCGAATGGCATGTCGCCTTTCGGCAAGGGCGGTGATCTGCGGCAGCGTGGTGAAGCGCGTGATCGCCGGCAGCGCGTTGATGAGGCCGATCCAGCTTGCGTCGATGCCGATCGCCTTCAGCCAGAGCGGAAAGAACGGCAGATGCGTGCCCGACACCGCGAAGACCGCCGAATAGAACAGCGCCAGGCTCACGGCGAATCGCCGCTTCACGGCAGCTTGCGTGGGGATTTGTGATTCGCCTGCCATCAAACCAATTGCGATTCGGTCGATATCGTGGTGATCGTTACAGTAACGCGTAGTGATTTGCGCGACGAGATTGTCATGGCCAACGAAGCATTCGCCCTCTCGCCTATGTCTGCCCGTGCGGCCGAGCCGAACGAGCAGGATTACGACGCGATCCGCGAAGCCTTCATGGAGACCGCGCGCGGCCGCTGGTTCCTCGGCGAATATGCCAAGCGCAACCGCAATGCAGATACCCGCATGGTGCTCGATGCGGTCGCGAAAATCGAAGAAACCCTTGCGGCACAGCGACAACCGGTCGTCGAGGATCGCCTGCCCGAGGCGCTGGTCGAGATCCGCCGCGCCATCCGTGAGGCCGAGACGATCGCGATCGCCGCCTTCGATCCTGCGGCGATCGAGGCCAGCCTCGCGCCGATTCCGCGCGGCGTGCGCATCATCAAGGAGATCTCCTGGCGCTGGCGCGAGATCGGCGCCGACGGGCGAATCTGCGATCTCATTGATTCGCAGCTCGCCTCCATCGAGGCGGCTTGCGGACAGCTATCGACCATCGACCCCCGCGTCGAGCTCAAGGCTGCATTCGATCTGCTCAGGGATCGGGTCGAGCAGCTTGATGGTGACGGCGACACAGCGCCGCAAGCGGCGGTGCATCCCGCGCCTGCGCCGGTGCAGGAAGCGCCCGTCGCAGAGGCTGCGCCTGTTGACGCTACGCCTGCCGCGATGGCACCCGTGGCTTTTACGGAGGCGCCGCAGGACATCGCAGCGACTCCCGCGCCCGAGGTAGCGGTCGAGGCGGCCAGCGCCGCCGAAGCACGCGCCGTTGGCGAGGACGCGATCGACGTCGCCACCGAGCCGGAGCTCGTCGCCGGCCATCACGTCGGCCCCGAAGCGGAGGTCGCAGAGGCCGCCGCTTTCACTGAGGTGACTGACGGGGTCTCGCTCGACGCCGCCGCGGAAGCCGAGGACGAAGCCATACTCGATGCCATCGCGCTGGAAATGGCCGCACCCGATCCGGAGTTCGGCGAGATCACCGAACCGGTCGAGCTGGAAGCGGCCATTCCGGAGCCGATGGCTGCGGAGGTCGCAGCGCCCATTGCCGCAGAGCTTCCGGAGCCGGTCGCAGCCGAGCCGGCCGCCACCGCAGCCGCGGAGGAGCCCGCCGAAGACGCGCCGATCGCGATGGACTCGCTTGCGCGCCTCACCGACGCCATTGCGGAGGCCGCCGCCGAAGTGATGGAGCAGCCGGCCCCGGCCATGGCAGCCGCCGCGACATTCGGTGCGGCGCCGACCGCGACGCTTCCGATGCCCTCGCCCTTGTCCGCGTCCCTGCCCGAGCCCTCGCTCGGCGCCACCATCCTCGCCAGTGGCATCCTGCAAAAGCCCCGCGCGGCGGCCAACGACCCCATGGCGCCAATCCGCCGCATGACCCAGGCCGAGAAGATCGCGTTCTTCTCGTAAGGGGCGCGCGCTCTCCAAATCGTCATTGCGAGCGCAGTGAAGCAATCCAAAGTCTTTCCGCGGAGAGATTCTGGATTGCTTCGCTGCGCTCGCAATGACGGAGCAAGGTGGATCACCGCGCCCTCTCTCGTGTCCCGGACAAGCTGCAACGCGTAGGCATTGCGGCACAGAGCCGGGACCCAGGCTGTTGCACGGGTGCTCTCGCAAACCTAGCCGCGCTACGCGAAGGGGGCCTGCCCGGTCGATGCGTCGACGCCGCCGTCGACTGGAAGGTTCACCCCATTCACGAAGCTGGCGTCGTCGCTTGCGAGAAATGCGATGACGCTCGCGACTTCCTCGGACCGGGCTCCGCGTCCCAGGGGGATACGTTCCACCAGCTTCACGAACAATTCCGGATATTGCTCCATGATCGGCCTCGTCAGGTCGGTGAGGGTCAATGATGGGCACACCGCATTGATGCGCACGCCTCTCGGGCCAAATTCGAGCGCCAGGCTGCGTGTGAGATTGCCGACGGCACCCTTCGTGGCGTTGTAGAAGCTCACGCCCCGGTCACCGCCAAGCCCGCTGAGAGACGACACGTTGACGATCGAGCCGCCGCTTTCGATCAGGTGCGGAAGCGCCGCACGCGTCAGGTAGAGGACACCGTCGACATTGACCGCGAAGACGTCTCGCCACAGCTGGATCGGCGAGCCCAGGAAACCGACCAGTTGACGAGGATGTCGATCCTGCCGAAGCGCTGCACCACGTTGGCGACCAGACTCTCGACGTCTTCGGCGATCGAGACGTCGCCGGATCGGATCATGCAGCGATCGGTGCCTAGCTCTGCACCGACTTCGGCCAATTTGAACTCGCGCCGTCCGTTGAGCACGACAATGGCGCCTTCGCCGTGAAAGCGCCTTGCGGCTGCGGCGCCGCTGCCGCTGCCGCTGCCCGTAACGATGACGACTTTGTCCTTGAACCGATCATTCATGCCAATAACTCCATCCGAACCCGCAAGGTCCGGACAAGAGCTAGGACACCGGAAAGACGGCTTGGTTTCAGCCGAACCGGATTCGGTTACGATTGAAATCTGTCGCGCGAAGCGTTCCGCGAATCGATGTGAGGCCGCTCACCCGCAGTTCCAGACCGCGCCGATCGGGGTCCGCGTCCAGCACGGCCCGAAGCTGCCGCCATTGTAGCGGCCGCCGCCGAAGCCGGGCCGGCCGAAATAGCGCCATTCGCCGTCCCAGCCGTAATATTGGGGAACCGGGTCGATATACCAATGGCGGCGATCGCTCCGCGACATGCGGCGCATCGCCTCCTTCTGCTTGTAGAGCGGAATGCTGTTGCTCAGCGGCTGGCGATAGCCCGGCAGGAAGCCGTAGCCATGCCAAGCCTGCTTAGTACGCTTTTGAACGGGCTCAGCGGGCGCGACGGCCGGCAGCAGAGACAGGATGACAGCAACGGATAGACACATAAGGCGAGACATGAACCGACCATAGACAGTCGGGAACTGACAGGCCACTCAAATTCGAGTGCGAGACTTTTCGCCGCTTCGATTCACCGTGCTCTCCCGATAAGCTTGAAAAAGCAGCATGAGAGCTGCGCGGACAACCGCTTATTCCGGAGCGAGCGAATGCCTCAAACCCCGCCCGTCGGCGCCTTCGCCATAATTCCGAGCAACGATCTTGCCGCTGCTATACCGTTCTGGGAGCGTCTTGGCTTCACGCGCGCGGGCGGTGACGCCGGCTACGTGATCATGAGGGGTTGGGGCTGCGAGGTGCATCTCACGCAAGCCGGCGATGGCCCGTGGCGTGTGCCCGAACACAATCCCTTCGGCGTCTTCATTCGCACGCCCGACGTCGAGGCCATTGCCGCACGCGTGGACGATCTGATCATCCGGCCGGGCGGCGTGTTGCGCCACCGCGAATGGGGGATGTATGAGGTCGGCATCAACGGACCTGACGGCCTTCTCGTCCGGATCGGCTGGCCTTCCGATCTGATGACCTCCCGCGGCTGACGATGCCCCTCCCGAGTGGGGTGATGGCAGACGATCGCGTAACGATTGATCCGACCCATCGGGGCTTTGTTGCTGTACTGTCTGCTTCGCTATTCGTGGTGCATTGTCGCGAGGAGCATGCATGTCCACGGCGATCTCGACGCTCGGCGGGGTAGGTCTCTTCCTGCTCGGCATGACCGTGATGACGGAGGGCCTGAAGACGCTGGCCGGCTCCGCGCTGCGCGGGGTGCTCGGCAAGGCGGCATCGACGCCGCTGCTTGGCTCATTTTGGGGAGCCATCGTCACGCTGCTGGTGCAGTCCTCCAGCGCGACGACGATGACGACGATCGGTCTTGTCAGCGCCGGCCTGCTGACGTTCCAGCAAGGGTTGAGCCTGGTCTTCGGCGCGAATATCGGCACCACGGGGACCGGCTGGCTGGTCGCGCTGATCGGCGTCCGTGTCTCGCTAACGGCCGCGGCGTTGCCGATGATCTTCGTCGGCGCGTTGACCAAGCTTCTCGGCCGAGGGCGAGTTTCCGGCGCCGGTGCCGCGCTCGCGGGATTTGGACTCGTGCTGTTCGGGCTGACGACCCTGCAGCAGGGCATGGGCGGGCTGGCGGAACGTTTGCACCCGGCGGACCTGCCCGCGGTCCTCGGCAGTCCCGGGACGTCATGGTGGTCGGGCCTGCTCGGCGTGCTGGCGCTGGTGGTGATCGGATTGGTCATGACCGCGCTGATGCAATCGTCGACGGCCGCCATCGCAGTGACCTTGTCCGGCTATTTCGCAGGCGCAATCGGGTTGGACCAGGCCTGCGCGTTGATCATCGGCCAGAACATCGGAACGGCGACGAGTTCCGCGCTCGCCGCGATCGGCGCGAGCGCCACCGCGAAGCGGTTGGCCATCGCCTACGTTCTTTTCAAGCTGATCGCCGCGCTCATCGCGCTGGTAGCTTTTCCCGTCGTAACGCCCTTGCTGCTGCGCGCCTCGGACACGATCGACGGCGTCACGCTGCTGGCCGGGTACCACACAGCCTTCAACGTCGTCGGCGTCGCGGTCCTGCTCCCGCTGATCAACCCGTTTACGCGGCTGGTCGAACGGATCCTGCCCGAGCGCGGCTCGCCGCTGACGCGATGTCTCGATCCTTCGGCGCTTGAGACCCCGATCGTGGCCGTCGAGGCGGTACGGCGCACGATCGCGCGCGTGCTCCTGACGGTGTGCGGTTCGGTCGAGGCGAAACTGGCGGCCCGCGCTGCACCGATACGGCTGGGAAAGGACACCGTCTCCGTGCAGGAAGCGGCCGATGCCGTGAGCCAGGCGCAAATATTCCTGTCGGATGTGGCCGGGCCACCCGACACCGACGACGAGCAACGGCGTCTCACGAGCACGCTGCACGCACTCGACCACGCATCTCGACTGACGGACCTCGCAAGTGGAGGAAACAATTTCGGCTCGGTGGCAGGCGGGCCGGAGGACATCCGCGCCGGAGAGCTATGTGCCGAGGTCATGCGGAGCGCCGCCGCGATTGCGCGCGGCGTCGCGGCGCCGCCCCGCGGATCGACGCACTTCGCGCCCGCCTCGCATGCCGGCGACATCTTGGCTGGTCCCCGCGCCGACCCGCCCGACGAGGCCATCGCCGAGTTCGAGCGTTGTACGACACAACTCCGTGAAATGCTGCGCATCCACCGCAGCGCGACGCTTGGTGCGGTGGCCAATGGAACACTGACCGCAGACTCTGCCCTCCTTCGCGTCGAGGCGGTTCGCAACCTCGAGGCGTTGTCGCAGCACGCCTGGCGTTCGGCGATCCATCTCATCGGTCGCGGCTAGCGCGTTTTCAAGCGAAGAAGTGGATACCGGTTCGCGTCAAGAAAACGCGTCAAACAAGAATCTGGAGCCCCGTTCCGATCCCATCGGAAGGGGCTCTAGATCACGCCCTTGCGGATCAGGAAGCAGCCATAGCCCCTGCTGTCGCCGACCTGCACGACACCGAACCCCGCCGACGCCGCGCGATAGAATTCCGAGCGCGAGAGCTTGCCGGGGCTGACGGCGCCGCCGGCCGCGCGTTCGATCTCCGCCAGCACCGCGCGCTGCACGTCGGGGACGCAATCGGGATCGTCGACCGGCGCCATCACGCGCACCGGATCGGGATCGAAATCGTAGAGCGGGTCTTTCGCGGGCCGAACCGGCGCGGCCGGTCATCGGCCGTTCACCATAGCAGGTTCCAAGCGTGATTCAGATCACGCAGCTCATCATGGTGATTGCGATCACGGACCACGGGCTCGAACGCGACCAGGCTTCCTCGCAACCAATCTCGCATCGAGATGAGTGCCAGAGGAGCACGCCATGTCCCGCCTAAAGCCTTTCCTGATGACGGCTGGCCTCGTGGGAAGCCTGTTCGGCTTCGCCTGCGGCCCTGCTTCCGCGCAAGTCGCCCCGGTCCAGCCTGCCCCCGCCGCGCTGCAAGGGCCGGAGCAGCGGCTCGCGCTGGTGATCGGCAATTCCAACTACAAGAACGCGCCGCAGCTCCAAAACCCCGACAATGACGCGCAGTCGATGGCGCAGTTCCTGAACTCCGCCGGCTTCGAGGTGGTCGCCGCGACCGACCTGACCCAGAACGACATGCTCCGCGTCGTCCAGGACTTTTCCGCCAAGGTTTCCGCGCGGGGTCCGAACACTGTCGCCATGGTCTACTACGCCGGTCACGGCGTGCAGCTCGCCGGCGAGAACTATCTCGTTCCCGTCGATGCCAAGGTTTCGAACCCCACCGAGCTCGTGAGCAACTCGGTGCGCCTCGTCGACGTGATGTCGACGCTGGAGACGATCCCGAGCCGCATGCGCATCGTCATCCTCGATGCCTGCCGCAACAATCCGTTCCCTGATGTCAACGACGCCGGCCGCGGCTTGGCCATCGTCGATGCGCCGAACGGCTCGATCGTCGGCTACTCGACCGCGCCGGGTGCGGAAGCACAGGACGGCACCAACGGCCACAGCCCCTATACCCAGGCCTTCCTCAACGTCGCGCGCGAACCCAACGTGCCGATCGAGCAGCTGTTCAAGCGCGTGCGCCTCGAAGTGAACCAGACCACCAGCGGCGCGCAGATCCCGTGGGAAAGCTCGTCGCTGACCTCGGACTTCACCTTCTTCGGCGACACCGCTGTCGCCGCCAACCGCGCGCCGGTGAATGCGCCTGTCGTGCAGGTGGCCGCCAACCTGCCGAGCCGTTCGACGCGCCAGGCCTATGACTACGTCGTGTCCGAGGGACGGCCGGAGTACTATCAGGAGTTCATCGAGATGTACCCGCACGACCCGCTGTGCGACCACATCCGCTGGCTGCTCTCGAACCTGCTGATCACGCAGGCCTGGCACAAGGCGGTGCTCGCGAACTCCCCGCTCGGCTACAAGAGCTTCTATGACAGCTACGGCAACAGCCCCTATGCGCAATCCGCGCTGAAGCTCCAGGTGCAGCCAAAGCTGATCCCCCTGATGCAGGCGACCAAGTTCCTGGCGCCGCAGAACATTGCCCCGACCTTCAAGGTCGGCAATCTCGGCCAGCCCAAATACATGCCGCTGATGCAGCAGGGCAATGGCGGTGCGCAAGTGAACGGCAATCTGCCGGTCGTGCAGAAGCCGGTGGACAGCAACGTCCTCGGCAAGCTCGGCAATGGCGGCCAGGTCGTCAACCTGCCGGCGGGCAACAACCAGCCGAACGGCACGCCATCGCAGACCCCGGGCAAGATCGTCACCCTGCCTGCACCGACCAACACGACCAACACCAATGGCGGCACCGGCAAGATCGTGACGCTGCCCGCGACCAACAATACGCAGAACGGCGGCGGCAACAATAACGGCACGACCAAAGGCACGCCTGGCAAGATCGTCAGCATGCCGGTGAATGTCGGCAAGGGTGGCACGACCGTCGATACGAAGCCGGTCGTTCAGGCGCAGAACAACCCGATCCGCGTCAACAACGGCGTGAAGCTCAACAACAACCCGGTGAACAAGGTGCAGGTCCAGAACAACCAGCAGAACAACCGCCCGCAATTCAATGCGACCAACCGTGTGGTCAACAACGGCGGCAACAACTTCCGGCAGTCGATGAACCAGGCGCCCTCCATTGGCGGCGGCAACAACCACCGCGGCTTCATGCGCTGATCGCCACAAGCGAAACGACAAAGGGGCAGAGCGGCGACGCTCTGCCCCTTCGTCGTGTCAAAATCTCAGAAGATCAGGCCACCAGCTCGGCAAACAGATCCGCATCGACATTGCCGCCGGAGAGCACGATGACGACGTTCTTCCCGGCGACGTCGAGACGTCCCGCCAGCAATGCGGCAAGGCCCACCGCACCTCCCGGCTCGACCACGAGCTTCAGCTCGCGATAGGCAAACGCCACCGCCGCGCCGACTTCCTTGTCAGATGCAGTCACGCCGCGCGCCAAGAGCTTGCTGTTGATCGCAAAGGTCATCTCGCCGGGGATCAGGGCCATCAGCGCATCGCAGATGGTGCGGCCCGCAGGCCCATGCGGCTCGCGGTGGCCGGCGGTCAGCGAAATGCCGTGATCATCGAACGCCTCGGGCTCGGCCACCACGATCTCGGCGAGCGGATAGCGCGCCTTGACGGCCGTGGCGACGCCCGCGATCAGGCCGCCGCCGGAGGCCGGTGCCACCACGATGTCGGGACTGAGGGCGAGCGCAGCCATGTCCTCGGCGATCTCACGACCTGCGGTGCCCTGCCCCGCGATCACGAACGGATCGTCATAGGGCCTGACCAATGTCGCGCCGCGCTTCTCGGCGATGCCGCGCGAGATCGCCTCGCGGTCGTCGCGGTCGCGATCATACAGCACGACCTCGGCGCCATAGGATTTGGTGCGCTCGCGCTTCGACAGCGGCGCATCCGCGGGCATCACGATGGTCGCATGCATGTCGAGGATCTTTGCAGCCGCCGCGACGCCCTGGGCGTGGTTGCCGGACGAGAACGCGACGACGCCGCCGGCGCGCTTGTCCTGCGGGATCGAGGCGACCTTGTTGAAGGCGCCGCGGAACTTGAAGGAGCCGGTGCGCTGGAGCATCTCCGGCTTCACGAAGACCTTTGCGCCGACGCGCTCGTTGAGCACGGGAAAGGACAACAGCGGGGTGCGGATGGCGAAGGGCGCGATCACGCGTGCTGCTGCTTCGATATCGGCAGGGCCGATCGGGAGGAGATGTTCGGTCATGCCTGATGTTATCGCGCCGGACGAGGCGCGGGGCAAGACACCTGCGCGCGATGAACCTTGGTTTTCAGGCTACGAAACTAACCGGCTCCGCCCCATTCCTGCCAGGAAGCACCGCGCCAACTGCCTTGATGCTGTCCACAAACGCCCTCGCCGAGGCCTCCCAGGTGTAATTGGCGGCGAATTCGACGCAGTCCTGCCGGGACACGTCGAGCGCCGCGAAGCAGGCGTTGCGCAGATCGTGATCGAGGGCGCCGACCGGTGCATCGCCGATCACGTCGCGAGGGCCCTTCACCGGGAAGGCCGCGACCGGCAGGCCGCTGGCGAGCGCTTCCAGCAGGACCAGGCCGAACGTGTCGGTCTTGCTGGGGAACACGAACACGTCGGCCGCAGCATAGATTGCCGCCAGCGCCTCGCCGTGCTTCTCGCCCAGGAAGATCGCATCCGGATAGGCTTCTTCCAGCGCGACCCGCGCCGGGCCGTCGCCGACGATCACCTTGGTGCCGGGCAGATCGAGATCGAGAAACGCCTCGAGATTCTTCTCCACCGCGATCCGGCCGACCGAGAGAAACACTGGCGCCGGCAGGCAGAGGTCGATCCCACGGGGGTGGAACAGGCTGGTGTCGACGCCGCGCGGCCACAGCACGACGTTGTCGAAGCCACGTTCACCAAGCTCGCGGGCGAGCGCAGGCGTCGCCGCCATCACGGCGCGGCTGGGCGCGTGAAATCGGCGCAGCGCCCGCCAGATCAGGGATTCCGGAACCGGCACGCGGGCGCGGACATATTCGGGAAAGCGGGTGTGGAAGCTGCTCGTGAACGGCAGCTTGCGCTGGCGGCAGTAGCGGCGGACCATCAGGCCGATCGGCCCCTCCGTCGCGATGTGGATGCTGTCGGGGCGCGCCTCTTCGATCAGCTTCGCGATTCGCGCCGGGCGCGGCATGGCGAGCCGCACGTCGCGGTAGCTCGGCATCGCAAAGGTGCGGAACGATTGCGGCGTCAGGAACGTGAACTCGACGCCGAGCCCCTTGGCGGCGTCTGCGAGCTTGGTCAGCGTCCGAACCACACCATTGACTTGCGGGTGCCAGGCGTCGGTCGCGACCAGGATGCGCATCAAGCGGCCCTTGCTGCGACCTGCGGGACTTGTGCCGGCTTCCGCGCCTGATCTGCCCAGGTGATGATCTCGAAATGACCGTCGTCATGCTCGACCAGCGCCGTGCAGCTCTCGACCCAGTCGCCGCAATTCATGTAGCGGATGCCGCCCTCGTCGCGGATCACGGCATAGTGGATGTGGCCGCAGATCACGCCGTCGGCGTCGTGACGCCGCGCTTCGGCGGCGAGCGCCTGCTCGAACGCGCCGATATAGTTGACGGCGTTCTTGACCTTCTGCTTGGCCCATTGCGACAGCGACCAATAGGGCACCTTGAACATGCGCCGGAAGAAGTTGACGAAGCGATTCATCTGGATCGCGAAGTCGTAGGCCTTGTCGCCGAGATGGGCGAGCCAGCGCGCGTTCTGCACCACGAGATCGAAGATGTCGCCGTGGATGACGAGGTAGCGCTTGCCGTCCACGCCGGTGTGGACGGTGTTCTCGACGACGTCGATGCCGCCGAAATGCGTACCGTAATAGTTGCGCAGGAATTCGTCGTGATTGCCGGGAATGTAGATGACCTTGGCGCCCTTGCGCGCCTTGCGCAGCAGCTTCTGGACCAGGTCGTTATGCGACTGCGGCCAGTGCCAGCTCGATTTCAGCGCCCAGCCGTCGACGATATCGCCGACGAGATAGATCGTATCGGCATCGTGGTAGCGCAGGAAGTCGAGCAGAAGGTCGGCTTGAGAACCGCGGGCTCCGAGATGAACGTCGGAGATGAACAACGTGCGAAAGCGCCTTTCAGGGCTCTCGTCACTCACATCGTAACTTCCCATGCGACAGCCTGTAACAATATCCCGTGACAGGGGGATGACCAATGAACCTTTGAGGCACCCTCGGATACGAATCAAACCTCGCCTCGCCCGTCCCGCGAATATCAGTCGCATGCGACAATCAGGCGACATGACGCCGCAACGGCCTCCGCAAGACCCCGGAACCGATGGCTGAACAGGTTAACGGCGGCGGTCCCGCGCGCCGCTGGCGGTGCGCTCGCGGCCCGGATCAGTAAAATTTGTGGAAATGATGGATCGGCCCGTGGCCGTGGCCGACGCTGAAGCGGTCGGCGGCCGCGATCGCTGCGCTGATCCAGGCCTTGGCGTTCCGCACGGCCCGCGCGAGATCCTCGCCCCTGGCAAGCCCCGCCGCGACGGCCGAGGACAGCGAGCACCCCGTGCCGTGGGTGTTGCGGGTGGCGATGCGCGGCGCCACAAGCGCGATCGTGTTCTCGGCCTCGACGAGATAGTCGATGCTTTCGGCGCCCTCGCCGTGCCCGCCCTTGATCAGGACCGCACGGCAGCCCAGCGCCAGCAGCCGGCGCCCCTGGCTCTCGATCTCGGCCTCGCGTGTCGCGACGGGCTCGTCGAGCAGAGCCGCGGCCTCCGGCAGATTAGGCGTGATCACCGACGCCAGCGGCATCAGTTTTTTGCGCAGGGCTTCCACCGCCTCCGCGGCGAGCAGGCGATCGCCCGAGGTTGCGACCATCACGGGATCGAGCACGATATGCTCGGGCTTCCAGCGCGACAGCGCGCCCGCGATCGCATCGATGCTGGCGGCCTGCGCCACCATGCCGATCTTCACCGCGCTGACCTCGAGATCGGAAAACACGGCATCGATCTGCGCGGTGACGAATTCGGCGGGCACCGCGTGGATGCCGGTGACGCCGCGCGTGTTCTGCGCCGTCAGCGCCGTGATCGCGGAGGCGCCATAGACGCCGAGCGCGGCAAAGGTCTTCAGGTCGGCCTGGATGCCGGCGCCGCCGCTCGAATCGGAGCCGGCGATGGTGAGCGCCACGGGCGTCGTCATGGGGCGATTTTCCGCGTTTTTGAGACCATCGCCCGTCCTAGCGCGCACCCCGGTGGCCCGCAAGTTCGCTTGCTAAATCCGGCCGATTTTGGCCTATTAGCCGCCAGATAAGCTTCGGAGTGACTGCAATGGTTCCTTTTTTCGTCCAGATCAAATGCAAGCTCGGCCAGTCTTACACGGTCGCCAACGCGCTTGCCGAAGCCGAGATCGCCTCCGAGATCTACTCCACGGCCGGCCATTACGATTTGCTGGTAAAGTTCTACGTCGATAAGGACACCGACATCGGCCACTTCATCAACGAGAAGGTGCAGGTGCTGCCGGGCATCCAGGACACCCTGACTATCATCACCTTCAAGGCGTTTGGCGCGAGCTAGGGTGTGCACTCACAGAGGGCCGGATGGGAAGTCCGCTTCCGAGACAGCGCAGCGGACCAATTGTACTCAAAGTGAGTTCTTCGGATTTTAACCATCGCGCACATCATCCAGCGCTCGACACCCTCTCGCACTGGCAAGGCCCAACGCGCTTCATCGATGACGGCCGCGTCGACATCGCGCCAATGTCCGGTCAAAAAACGGATAGTCTCCAAGTGGTTGGGGCCTTTGCATCGTAGCCCACGCGCTTAGGTCCGCGGAGGAACAATTCGGCGGCCCGATCGCTTGCACCTATGCCGCGCGCAAAGTGTGAAATATTTCATTGAACATACAACCCTGGAATGCTCTTTTCGCACGGATCGTGAGCGCCGGGGGCCGGCAATGCCCAAAGGACCGCTTGTTTCGATAGCAGTGGCTGCCTGGGTGCTTTGCACAGGCGGCTTAGCCTGGGCAGTTCGCCCAGCACCGATAGACCCCGCTGCCATCCTCCGTAACCAAGTCGACAAGATTGGTCCGGGTTCAGTTGTATTTACTCCTCCGACGGAAATGACGGTCGGCTATCACGAGCCAATAACCGTCCAGCCGCTCCAACGTCATGGCGTGGCTCAAACTGAACAGATCGAGGTTGGCAGCTTCATGCGGGCTCGCCTATTCGGTGAAGGATTCACGGCAACAACGAGTAGCGATGACGCGCAAGCCGAGTGGCATTATGCTGAGCTTCCAGCGAAGTCGGGCGACCAGACCGGTGCACCGCGCGACAAGATGTATCTCTTCGTTTCGCGAGTTCTGGGCAGCACGGAGGAGGTCTGGCAGGCAATCTTCGCATCCGATCGCCTAACTTATCGGCCACCCCGTCTCGTCCTGTACACAAGCGCCACCTACGCAGCCTGCGGATTAGCCGAAAAAATCATGGGACCATTTTATTGTCCTGATGATCAGAAAGTCTACCTCGACCTTTCGTTCTTCCAAGAGATGCAGACTGAACTTCACGCCTGCGATTCGAGCGGCGCTGACTGTCAACTTCCTCAGGCCTATGTGATAGCCCACGAAATCGGACACCACGTTCAGAACTTGCTGGGAATTATGCCAAAAGTGCGCGAGCTTCAAGGGGGCGTGGAAACGGAGGCGGAGAGAAACCGGTTACAAGTTCTTCTCGAGTTGCAGGCCGATTGTCTCGCCGGCATTTGGGCGCGTAAAGTTAAAGAGAAAGCGAAGATCAACGCGAGCGACATAGCAGCGGCAATTCGAACGACAGAAGCACTAGGCAATGACACGCTGCAGAAAAGTGCCTTGGGGTACATAGTGCCTGACTCGTTCACTCATGGCAGCGCTGCGCAGCGCCATCATTGGTTCGATGTCGGTTACGCAACTGGATTGGTGAAGAGCTGCAACACCTTTGCTGGAGCGCGGCAATGAGGCCCGACCTTCCCAACTCTCAACAGCCGATGTCCGACGACGACTGCATACGACTGAGCGGGACCGCTGGCGGTACGGGAGCCCCCACCGGACGAAGAGAAACTCTGCGACGAACGCCTGCTCGGTCTCTTGCATTTTAATTTTTTAGGGGAGTGCCGTGCCCCAGCATTGGTTAAAATACTTGGCTGTTTGGTCAATTGCTTTCGCAACGGGCTTCGGGAGCAGCTACGCGCAACCGATCGTCGCCGAGCGAGACGTCCTTCAGATTTGCGAAGCGTTTTCGCGGAAGGCCCCAGAGCGAATGCCGGAAATTGTTCAGCCGGAAGCTGCCAAAAATTTCGTTGGGAGATACGCTCGCTTTTCGGACCGGCTACGAGGCTGCCTATCGGCATCGGAGCGCGAGCGCGAACCAAATAGCGTGACTTTTTTGATTCAGAACACACAGTACGAGAGTTACTGGAAGTTCCTCACTGATCCCAACTCAATTCAACGGATTTCTATCGAGAGGTTTAGGCCCATCACGCTGGCAGATGATGAGCCATGGCGCGCGCCTTTTGATGTGATAGTAGCCCCGATCAAGCCGACGATTAAACCCGGCGGCACTAAAATAGACCCGGATATCCAAGGCGGCGCAATTCAGAAAGGGAATCAAAGTACAGCGAGTGGGGCTAACGATACGGACAAATCCTTAGAAAACGCAGCGCAAGACTCCAAAATCGACACACGTATCGTTGAGTTTTTCTATGCAACGAACCGCAAACAGTCGGACACTCCCCCCGATGTCGAAGGCCATCCCCAGCCCGCATTCACAAGCGATGGACCTCCTGTCTACAGCTTAAACGGCTGGACTGCTGTCAGCGGCTACACAGGCGAGCGCAACCCTGATCTGAGTGTCGGGATCGTTCGCGTCCGGGTGCCTGAAGGACACCACATCGGAAACATAGAATTGCCCTCGAGCCTTAAGCTCTTCGGATTTAAGTTGAGAAGAGACACACTTGACCCAACGAAGCATTTTACTATTCGCAGCATCGAGAAAACAGACGAAGCGAAATGGATAAAAACGCTAGCGTCAACGAAGAAGAGAAAGGCTCTCGTGTTTGTCCATGGCTTCAATACCAAATTCCGCGACGCCGTCTTCCGGGCAGCGCAGATAACTTGGGATCTTCAGTTCAGAGGCACCACAATCTTATTCTCATGGCCGTCTCGCGGGGATATCGCGGACTATCTCTATGACAAAGAAAGCGCGTTGGCTTCGCGCACGGCCTTTCTTCGCGTGATCGACGATCTTTACAAAGCCGGATATGACAACATCGATGTGATAGCTCACAGTATGGGGAACTTGATCGCAGTTGAGGCCCTATCAAATAGCGCCGCGACACGATCACCCACGGCTATCGCGCAGTTGATTATGGTCGCCCCCGATGTGGACCGAGACATGTTTGTTCAAGACATCTCCGGCGTTGCAAAGGTCACTAAGGGGCTTACACTTTACGCATCCAAGAACGACAAGGCCTTGCAGCTATCGAAGCGCATTGCCGGAGGTATCCCGCGCGCAGGAGATGTACCTGATGCCGGGCCAGTTGTTTTGCCTGGACTTTGGACGATTGATGTCAGTCTAATTGGAGATGAACTGTTCGGACTAAATCATAACACGTTCGCCACAACACGAAATGTGCTTAACGATCTTGCGATACTACTTATGGAAGGCAAGCCTCCACCACGGCTAGTTGAAATCCGGGGCTTCCCTGAGCCTCCCCAAAAAGCCGCATACTTCCGCTACATACCCTAGACTAGCTGCCTTCCTTGCGTTTCGGCCGCGGCGGCCCGTCCACCGGCGGCAGCGATTTGATGTAATCCGCCATCGCCGCGAGATCCTCGTCCGGCAATTGCGAGGTGTTCTTGATCACGCGCGTCATCGCGCTGCCGACACTGTCGCCGTCGGGCAATTCGCCGGTCTTGAGGAAATAGGCAATATCCTTCGCGCTCCACTCGCCGAGACGCTTCTGTGTGATGTTGGGCACCCAGCCCTCGCCTTCCGGATTGGGGCCGCCGGCAAAGCGTTCTCCGGAGATAATGCCGCCAAGCGCATTGCGCGGGCTGTGGCATTCGGCGCAATGGCCGAAACTGTTGACGAGATAGGCGCCGCGATTCCATTGCGGCGACTTCGTGCCGTCGGCGACGAAGGGCTTTCCGTCCATAAACAAGAATTTCCAGATCCCGATGTTACGCCGGATGTCGAACGGAAAGCGCACGTCGTGGTCACGCACCTTGCCTGCAACGGGCGGCAACGTTTTCAGATAGGCGAAGAGGTCGAGCACGTCCTCGCGCCTGGCGTGCTGATAGGACGTGTAGGGAAAGGCCGGGAAATAATGCTGTCCGTCCGGCGAGACCCCATGCATGACCGCGTTGACGAAATCGGCGTCGGTCCATTTGCCGATGCCGTAGGTCGGATCGGAGGAGATGTTCGGCGCGTAGAACGTTCCGAACGGCGACTTGATCGCGACGCCGCCGCCGAGCCTGGTGCGATCGGGCTGGTCGGGGACGGCATGGCAGGACGTGCATCCGCCGGCGTTGAACATCACCTCGCCATTGGCGAGATTGGGGACATGGGTAGGCGCTGCGGCGGCACCGGCCGCCACCACCGGCGCGCTGAGCCACCAATAGACGCCCACAGCAGCGACCGCGGCAAGCAGCGCCACGACAATTGTTCGTTGCAACATGCAGATCCATTCATTGCTTGCCGCGAACTTATGACCGATGTCCACGCGGCTCCAGCCACGAAGAATTTAGCCCGCCCCGGCCGGATACGGGAATAAACTGAAACGGCCAATGTTGGAAGGTTGGCAGGCCAACGAGGTCTCAGGGAGAATGTCATGAACAAGACCGTCATCGCCATGGTCGCGCTGGGCGCCGCAGCTTTTGCAGCCCCCGCCGGCGCCGAAAAGCTGAAAGCAACGCTCGACGGCAAGTCCGAGGTGCCAGCAACCACCACCAGCGGCACCGGAACCGCCGATCTGGACTATGATGCCGCCAGCAAGAAGCTGTCCTGGAAGGTCACCTATTCCGGTCTGTCCGGCCCGGCAACAGCCGCCCACTTCCACGGGCCGGCCGAGGCCGGCAAGAACGCCGGCGTCGCGGTCGCGATCCCGAATGCGACCTCCAGCCCGGTCGAGGGCTCGGCGACGCTGACCGATGCGCAGGCCGCTGACCTGCTCGCCGGCAAGCTCTACGTCAACATCCACACCGCGGCCAATCCGGGCGGCGAGATCCGCGGCCAGGTGACGAAGTAACCTCAAGGCTGCTTCGTACGCGAAGGCCGGGCGCCGGAGGGAGCGTCCGGCCTTTTCGATTCCGCACGCCGCGAGGCGGCCGCGCACGCTCATTCCGGCATGCCGGCAACCCGGAGCGCTTGCGTCAGCTTTTCGGCATCTTCCCGTCGGCGGTATCGCCGTGTGTAGGCATCGATACGCTTATTGGGACATAGTTGCATCGCACGGTCGCAAATCCGCCGGGCTTCCCCAACCCGGTCTGACGCCGCATGGCATGCCGCCAGAATGAATTGCGCAGGCGGAAAGATCGGTATCAGCCTGATGGCGGCTGCCGCGCAAGCCAAGGCGTCATCATGACGGTCAGCAAGAAAATGAGCGTAAGCCAAGCCCGTCTGGGCATTGGCGCCCCCATGCGGATGAAGCGGGTTCAAACGCAATGCGGTGTTGAACTGCTCGATTGCGGCGTCACCACGACCAAGCCAGAGTTGGCTCCAACCGTTCCAATGTCGTGCGATGACGAGGTTTGGGTCCAGCTTTATCGCGCGCACGAGAAGAGCATCGCCTTCCTCGACCTCGCCTGCCACCTGGGAGAGCGCGTGTCCGGCCATCGCAAGCACCGACGGATCGTTCGGGTCAAGCTCGACCGCCCGCCTCGCCAGCCGCGCGGCTTCACTGTGTTCATGGGCTTCATCAGTGATCCAGTCGAAAACATTCCTCAGGACATAGCAACGGGCGCCGAGCGCGTATGCACGCGCGAATTCGGGATCGATCTCGCGGGCAGTTTTTGCGAGCTCGATAGCCTCGATGCTTGCTTCCTCGGTGAATTTGAAGAAGGAGGCAAATGCCCGAAGATAATAGTCGTAAGCCTGAAGGTTGTCGGTCGGCTGGCGTTGGGCGCGCTCGATTTCGGCGCGCTCCAGTCGCGGGGAGATTGCGCCGATGACGCTGCTCGTCAGCCGATCCTGCAGGTCGAAAAGATCTTCGATCTCACTGTCAAACCGGTCCGTCCAGAGATTCAGGCCGGTCGTCGCGTCGATCAACTGACCGGCAATTCGGACTCGATTGCCGGCCTTGCGCACACTGCCTTCGAGCACGTAGCGAACGCCCAGCTCCTGACCGATCTGTTTGACGTCGATCGCCCTGCCCTTGTAGGCCAGAGTCGAATGTCGCGCGATGACGAAAAGAGACTTCGAACGCGACAGTCCCRAAATGATGTCCTCGACCATACCGTCGGCAAAATAGTCCTGCTCCGGATCCGGGCACAGGTTGGCGAATGGAAGGACCGCGATCGAGGGTTTGTCGGGGAGCGAGAGCGCAGGTTTCGGCGTCTCGGCTCCGCCGTCGGCGGCCGCTGCGCCCTCGGCGGCAAGCGTTTCCCGGACCTGACCCACGAAGCGGAAGCCCCTGCGTGGCAGTGTTCTTATCAGCCGCTGCTCTTCGCCAGAATCCCCGATCGCGCATCGCGCACTGTTGAGGCGGGTCGTCAGCGCGGCATCGGACACGCAGCGCCCCTGCCAAATGGCATCGATGAGTTCATCCTTGCCTACGACGCGCTCCCTGTTGCGGATCAGGTAATCGAGGAGATCGAACACCAGTGGCGTAACTGAGATCCGATCCGCTCCGCGATGCAGCTCTCGCCGACCGGCGTCGAATGCATACTCCTCAAAGAGATAGCGCACGGTGCGAATCCCTTGGGTGAGCCCTCCGGGGCGACCGGGGTGGGCTTTTTGGCCCGCTGGACGTCGCAAGAATAAGCTGCCGGTAGGAAAAATGTAAGCTGTCGGTCAAGCACGCGCGTCGGTCTTCGGGCACCTTCTCGGGGTGAAAAACACCCTCCGAAGGCACTGCAATGACCCTGATCCAAGGTACAATGTGGCCGGAACGGGCGTCCATATCGTCCCGGCATGTCCGCGGCCTGATCTGGAAGTACTGGGATGTCTTTCAGGCACGTCGCGATCGCCAGAGAGTGCGCGGCACGTTGTCCGGCTTGAGTGACCGGGAGTTGATGGACATCGGCACGACGCGCGGCGAGATCGACTACGTTGCCTCCAGCCGCGATATCGACCCGCGAGACATCGTGAGCCATTCGCGCGGAGCGTAAGTCCGGAGCCATTCGGCCTGCCAGGGGACACCAGCCTGACCAACGGCTTGGCACCTTGGCTCGCGCGAGCGGCGGCATGGCCGACCTCATTGCGTTGCTTGGGGACGCTTCGGCAATGTCGGGGCTACGCCCTCAAGCCGCGTTCAGCGCCTGTGTGAGGTCCGCGATCAGGTCCGACGGGTTTTCGATGCCGATCGACAGCCGGATCGTGGAATCAAGCACACCGATTTTGCGGCGGATGTCGGCGGGAACGCCGGAATGGGTCATGGTTGCAGGCAGGCTCGCAAGCGACTCCGTTCCGCCAAGACTCACCGCCAGCTTGAGGATTTGCAGCGCGTTGAGGAATTTCACCGCCGCGTCCTTGCCGCCGACGATGTCGAACGAGAAGGTGGAGCCCGCCCCCAGGCATTGCCGCGCAAACACCATTCCGGCCGGCGAAGCCTTCTCGAGATGGCCGAGATAGTGAACCTTGGCCACCTTGGGGTGATCGCGCAAATAGTCCGCCACGACGCGCGCGTTGCTGTCCGCCTTCTCCATGCGCAGGCTCAGCGTCTCGAGCGAGCGGTTGATCATCCAGCAGGAATGCGGATCGAGCTGGGTGCCGATCGCGCCGCGGAGCGCTTTGATGCCCTTCACGATCGCCTTCGCGCCGAGCGCGGCACCCGCGATCAGGTCCGAATGACCGCCGACATATTTCGTAAGCGAGTACAGGGAAATGTCCGCACCATGCTCGATCGGCCGCTGAAACACCGGACCGAGCAGCGTATTGTCGCAGGCGATGATCGGAATGTGTCCCTGGGTCTTGCCGATGGCTTCGGCGACACGGCGCATCATCGCGACGTCGACCAGCCCGTTGGTCGGGTTGGCCGGAGTTTCGATCAGAATCATCGAGACCCGGCCCTTGCGCATGGCCTCCTCCGAGGCCTGGCTGACCGCCGCTTCATCAACGCCATCGGCGAAGCCGACGGCGCCGATCGACAGGCGCGCAAGCGTGTTCGTCAGCAGGGTTTCCGTCCCGCCATAGAGCGGCTGGGAGTGCAGGATGACATCGCCGGGGCGGACGAACGCCAGGATCGTGGTTGCAATCGCCGCCATGCCGGATGAAAACAGCGCGCAGCTCTCGGTGCGCTCGTAGATCGCGAGCCTGTCCTCGACGATTTCGCTGTTGGGGTGATTGAAGCGCGAATAGACCAGCCCCGCGCCCATCCCTTCCGGCGGCTCGCGCCGGCCGGCGACGAAATCGAAGAAGTCCTGCCCGTCGTCGGCCGTCTTGAACACGAAGGTGGACGTCAGGAACACCGGCGGCTTGATGGCGCCTTCCGACAATTGCGGATCATAGCCATAGGTCAGCATCAGCGTTTCAGGATGCAGCATATGGTTGCCGATGTGCGTCTTCGACGGGAACGGTTTGACCATGGCCTGCCTCGCTGTTTTGATTCAGATTCTCGCTGCGAATTGGAACTCTGCGATCGAAGCACACGACTCGGATGCGCCTGCATCCAACAACTCTCGTCAACGTCGCAGCGGCTGCGGTTGAAGATAAGCTCATACGTGGCGCCCCGACAGCGATCAGCCAGGCCTCGCAAACAAATTTTGCCTTTGGTGTGGTTCGACGAATCGATGCCTCGGTAACCGAGGCACCTCAACGCAATGGTCCAAGCCTCCCCCGCTGCTGCCCTACCTTTGACGGGCCGCCCGCAAACATCCCCGATTCCGTCCATCCATTTTCGTGTTGCCGCCACAAACTGCACTCACGAAGGCGTGACCGCGTATGAGGAGAAAAAAGTGCGCGCAATGAGACCATGGAAAGTCGTGGGGGCCAAACATCACCACTCAAGTGTCGAGCAACTTCAGCTCGATCTGGCGGCGATCAACCGGTGCATACACGTGCTGGAAAAGGCGGACGTCGACCCTCAGGACATTGAGGTACTGACCGTTCATGCGCTGACGCTCGCCGAACAGATCGATGAGGTGCGCTGGTTGAACCCAGCGAAGGCTTTGGGGTGGTTACTCGAAAAAGAGACTCGCAAGCCTGCCGCTCGAAAAGCATCGGGAGCCGGCTGAGCAATACGCTCGCCTTCGATCCGCCCAGATGCGCGTCCGACCGAAAAGGCGTACGAGTCAACCGAGGCGCCCGCGCACAACGCAAAAAGGGCGGATGCCGTGCGCATCCGCCCTCACTTTTTGCCGACTCCGCGTCAGCTGTTCTTCACACGAAAGGTCTCGTGGCAGCCGCCGCATTCCTTGCCGACCGCGGGAAAAGTCGCCTTGAGCGAATCGAGGTCCTTGATCTTGCCCTTGGCCTCGCCGACGACCTTGGCGAAGCTTGCGATCTTGGCGTCGAAGCCGGCCTTGTCCTCCCAGATCTTCGGCGAGGCGCTGTAGTCGCCCTCGGGCTTCTGGCCCTTTGCGCTCGCCGGGAACAGGTTTGGCAGCTTCTTGGCCGTATCCGCGAACTGCGCCAGCGCGCTGTCCACCGTGGCCTGGTCGTAAGGCTTCTCGCCCTTGACGATCGCCGCAACCGCGCCGGCGTTCTTGCCGTTGCCCTTCATGAGGGTCTGGACCTCCTTGACGGAGTCCTGCTGCGCCCAAACCGCGCCCATGCCGAGCAGCAGCGCGCCCCCAACAACCAACACTCGCTTCATTCGCAAAATCCCTTTCCCTGAGACAGGATCGTGCTGACCCCACATTGGGCCAACACCGATTGGCAGAGTTCATTCCATCCAAAGCGCGGCGATAGATCGTCGCACTATGGATTATTTGGTCGAGCTCGAGATTAAAGGCTGTGACGGCGGTGGTGCTCGTTGACGGCGATCCACACCCGCTCCGGGGTGGCCGGCATGTCGATGTGGTCGATCTTGTATTCGCGCCAGAGCCCGTCGACGATGGCGTTGACGACGGCCGGACAGGAGCCGATCGCGCCGGCCTCGCCCGCCCCCTTCACGCCCAGCGGATTGGTCGTGCAGGGAACGTTGCTGGTCTCGAATACGAAGTCCGGACCATCAGCCGCGCGCGGCAGCGCGTAGTCCATGAAGGTCGCGGTGATCAGTTGCCCGTCAGTGGCGCCGTAGACCACCTGCTCCATCAGCGCCTGGCCGATACCCTGCATGGCGCCGCCATGCACCTGGCCCGCCAAAAGCAGCGGATTGAGCGTCTTGCCGAAATCGTCGACGATCACGTAGTTGACGATCTTGATGATGCCGGTGGCCGGATCGATCTCGACTTCCGCCAGATGCGTGCCGTTCGGATAGGTGCCGTCGGCGCTGGCAAAGGTCGCGCTGCCGTTAAGCTTCGATGGATCGGCGCTCCCGCGCTTGGCGAGATCGGCGAACGACATCGAACGGTCGGTGCCGGCGATCCGCACGACGCCGTCGGAGAGCTCGAGGTCGCCGGCACTGGCTTCCATCGCCTGCGCCGCGATCTCCTTCAGCTTCTGCCCAAGCTCGCGCGTGGCGCGCTCGACGCTGACGCCTCCTGACGGGATCGAGGCCGAGCCGCCGGTGCCGAGCCCCGTGGCGATCTCGTCGGTGTCGCCCTGGCGCACGTGCACGCGCTCCGGCGGCAGGCCGAACTGCTCGGCGACGATCTGCGCATAAGCCGTCTGGTGGCCCTGCCCGCTCGACTGTGTGCCGATCAGGACGGTGACGTCGCCGCTGGGATCGAGCCGCACATTGGCGGTCTCCTCGCCCATCACGCCGCAGATCTCGACATAGCTCGCAAGGCCAATGCCGCGGATCAGGCCATTCTTCTTGGCTGCCTTGGCGCGCTTCGGAAATTCCTTCCACTCGCCGATCTCCATCGCGCGCTTGAGATGCGCGGCGAAATCGCCGGAATCATAGACCTTGCCCGTGGCCGTCTTGTAGGGCAGCGCCTTCGGCGGAATGAAATTCTTGCGGCGGATGGCGTCCGGCGTCATGTCGAGTTTTCGCGCACAGGCGTCCACGAGGCGTTCGATGACGTAAGCGGCCTCGGGACGGCCCGCGCCGCGATAGGCGTCGACCGGCACGCTGTTGGTGAAGATGGTGCGCACCCGGCAGTGGAAGGCCTGGATGTCGTAGAGGCCCGGCAGCATGCCGGCGCCGCCATGCGGAATGTAGGGGCCGAAGGTCGACAGATACGCGCCCATGTCGCCCATCAGGTCGCAATCCATCGCGAGGAATTTGCCGTCCTCGGCCAGCGCCATCTTGGCGGTGGTGACGTTGTCGCGGCCCTGCGCGTCGCCCATGAAGTGCTCGGTGCGGTCGGCCGCCCATTTCACTGCTTTCTTGAGCTGCCGCGCGGCGACCGCCATCAAGGCGTATTCGCGGTACGGAAACAGCTTCGTGCCAAAACCGCCGCCGACGTCKGGGCAGATCACCCGCATCTTCTCGGTCGGGATGTTGAGCACGTTCTGGCAGAGGATGTCGCGCAGGCGATGGCTGCCCTGGCTGCCGACCGTCAGCGTCAGATGATCGCGCTTGGCGTCGTATTCGCAGACCGCCGCGCGCGCCTCCATGAAGCTCGCGACCACGCGCGGATTGACGATGTTGATTTCGGCGACCGCATGCGCCTTCGCAAAGGCAGCTTCGGTCGCCGCCTTGTCGCCGATCGAGACGTCGAACAGCACGTTGCCGGCCTTGTCCGGCCAGACCTGCGGGGCGCCCTTCTTGACCGCGTTGACGACGCCGGTCACCGCCGGCAGCGGGCTCCATTTGACCTCGATCGCCTCGATCGCGTCGCGGGCCTGGTCGATGGTCTCGGCGACCACGAAGGCGATGGAATCGCCGACATGGCGCACCTCGTCCTTGGCGAGGATCGGGTAAGGCGGGCCGGTGAACGGATCGGTCTCGAGATTGAACAGGCAGGGCAGATTGCCGAGATCCTTGACATCATCGGCGGTCAGGATCAGCGCAACGCCCGGCAGCGTGCGAGCCCGGCTCGCATCGATGGTGTATTTGGCATGCGCGTGCGGCGAGCGCAGCATCAGGCAGCGAAGCGCGGCCTGCGGCGCATAATCGTCGGTATATCGGCCCTTGCCGCGGATGAGCGCGTCATCCTCCTTGCGCAGCACGCTTTGGCCAACGCCGAACTTGATGGGAGCCGCCATTTTCTTATCCCGTCCTCATGGTTGTTTTGCGGGCATATTGCCGTGGAAAAAGTGGCAAGGCAAACGGCTTTAGGCGGGCATAGGCCGCGCAGGCTCGCCCGGTGCCTCGCCTGTCAGAGCGGGATGCGACGAAAACGCCGCAGCCCGGTCATTTCCCTGTGAGGAACGGTCCGGTTGATGGCACGATAGTTGCCGAACTCGTCCCGCGGTGCACTCCTAAGAAGTAGTCGTGCTGACTGCCGCTTGTTCGCAAAGCGTATCTCCGCTTCTGACGGTTGATCACCTATATCACGCCCCGCCTCCAAAGATCCGTGGTGCGATCTCTCAGCGTATCGATAGCGCGTTCAGGCGTGATGTAGTCGATCTCGCTACGCGTCAAGCCGATATCCATCAGCTCCCTGTCACTCAGGTCCTGCGATGCGACCTGCGGGCGCTGCCGCAGCTCCTGAAACGCACGCCAGTATCGCTTGATCAGTCTCAAGACGATGGAGAGGTCGAGCCGAAGCCTCGCGGCATCGCGCTCAATCTCGGATGAGATGTCCGTCTGTTGGGGTGGCATCGGATGCTCCTGCTGTTGTGCCGGCAGGGAGCGTGGCCAAACAAAAGGCCCCGTCCGATGCCGGCGGGGCCTGGTGGAAAAGATGTCGTCGTCGAATTCCTAGCGCGCGACTCCTTCCACGGCCCAGCCGAAGCGGGTCATGTGGTTGCGGTTGAAGTGGCGCGACGATGTGATCATGCGGCGCCAATACCACGGCCATCGCGCAAAATCAAGGGATGTGCAGAGGTCGGTTGCACCTTGGAGGCGAGTCCCTCGCTCCAACGAATTCGCTCATTCGACGCGACGGTTCATGCCCCCTACGCGAGGGGCATTCCAAAGCGGACGTTTGCGACCGCTCTGAGAGCGCGGCCATTGACCCGCTGCGACATTCTCAACAGCCGGCCGACCTGGACGAGCCGGCCGGCTGCGCGCATCGACGGACGTGCGTCGCTCAGGGACGAACGCGGATAATCGTATTTCCCTTACGTCGCTCGGTCGAATTTAGGGCGGCGACGGCATCGTCGAGGGTCGAGACGTTGCCGATGTTAGTCCGCAGTCGTCCGTCCCGCACCCGCTGGACGATCTCATTCAGTTGGGCACGATCAGCCTCGACGACGAAGTCGATCGCCAGCCCGTTGGAAGGCTGCGCCTCCGCCGGCCCGATGATGGACACCAGTGTTCCCCCGGCTCGAATGAGTCCGGTGGACCGCTTCTGGATGTCACCACCGATGACGTCGAACACCAGATCGACTTCGCCGATGTCCTCCAGTGCGTCGTTGTCGAGGTCGACGAATTCCTTCGCGCCGAGGTCGAGCACTGTCTGACGATCGGCGGCACGTCCGGAGCCGATGACGTAAGCTCCGGCCGCTCGTGCGAGTTGCGTCACCATAGACCCGACTGCGCCTGCCGCCCCGTGTGCCAGCACGCTCTGCCCCGCCTGAATGCGACCGTGCTGGAACAGCCCTTGCCACGCGGTGAGGCCCGAGATCGGCAGGCTCGCGCCCACGGTAAAGTCGACGTCGCCCGGCAACGGCGCAAGGTTGCGCGCCTCGATTGCCACGTACTCGGCCAGCGTGCCGTCACGATACCAGTCCGCGAGGCCGAACACCCGTTGTCCCACCGACAGCCCCGTCGTTCCATATCCAAGGGCAGAGACCACTCCGGCCAGCTCGTGCCCAGGGATCGACGGCGTTCGGTCGCGATCAAGGCGATCGGCCCAGCTCGAGGGCCACGCAAGCTCAGTCGGGATAAATCTCGACGCATGAACCTGGACGACGACATCGTTTATCGCCGCCTGTGGCTCGGGCCGGTGCACCAGCTTCATGCCGGCCGTTCCCGCGGCTTGCTCCGTTGCAACGATAGCCTTCATGAGATTTTCTCCTTGGTCATTTGTCTCTTCGGTGGAAATGCGAGGGAGCGCGCACGCGCCGGCTTTCCACAAAATGCTAGGCAGTGTGGAACTCCTGTCTCCGTGTCGGCGATTGAGTTGTCTGCACTGATCGGAACTCCCGCTAAGCCCGATGGATCGGGCTCGCTCCGATCTATGGTCGTAGCGAGTAGATGCGTTGCGCCTGGCTATAAAAAAGTACCAAGATTGACGATTCTGGCTGTACCAGCCGATGCCGTGATGTCGGCCTTGAGACTGTGAGCCGACGAGAATCGCAAAACTGGACTTGGCAAATTGCTGCAGACGCCACCCGGCTGGACTTTTTCAGTCAGCGGGGTCATTGCGCGAAAACGCCGCAATCATCAATTCGGGATCGGCCGGCAAACAGCAGGCGGCGACAAGGTCGCCGCCTGCTCTTCCAAGGCTAGATCAAGGCGCGAGATGTGCCTTGATCTCCGCCGACATCTGCCGAATCGCGGCCTTGGGCTCGGGGTCGCTCTGGATGCCGTTCAGCAGGACGAAGTCGTGGATCATCCCGTTGTAGCGGGTCGCGATCACGGACACTCCGGCCTCCTTGAGCTTGCG
This sequence comes from Bradyrhizobium sp. P3_C3, assembly GCF_056402655.1. Taxonomy (NCBI): domain Bacteria; kingdom Pseudomonadati; phylum Pseudomonadota; class Alphaproteobacteria; order Hyphomicrobiales; family Nitrobacteraceae; genus Bradyrhizobium; species Bradyrhizobium sp. P3_C3. The sequence goes on from NZ_JBFUGY010000021.1 coordinate 118,334, forward strand.
CGCGTAAGCCTCGCCTTCGTCGCGCAGCGGATCGTTCTCTGCGGTGATGACAAGAGCCGGGGGAAGCCCCTTCAATTGCTGCAGGCTGGCACGGAGCGGCGAGACGTAGGGGTTGTTGCGCGTCGCCGCGTCCGGCGCGTACAGATCCCAGCCGTATTTCATGAAGGCGCGGGCGAGAAATCGTCCCGTGCCATATTCGTGGTAGGATGCGGTGTCGACGCTGGCGTCGGTCGCCGGGATCATCATGACCTGATAGCTGATCTTGGGTCCGCTGCGGTCTTTGGCCATCAGCGACAATGCCGCGGTCATGTTGCCGCCAACCGAATTGCCGGCCACCGCGATCCGGCTACCGTCCGCGCCGAACTCTTCGGCGTGGCTCGCCACCCATTTCAGCACCGCATAGGACTGGTCGAGCTGCGTGGGGAAGCGCGCCTTCGGCAGGGACGTGTACTCAACGAAAACACCGATCTGGCCGGAGCCGACCACCAGGTCGCGCAACAGACGCTGATGGTTCTGGAAATTGCCGACGATCCAGACGCCGCCATGAATGAACAGCAGTACGCCGGGCTTTCCCGTCACGTGCTCGGGCTTCATGATGTAGATCTTCACTGACTGACCATCCTGGGTGATGGTCTGCTCGGTCGTGTTCACCCCCGACATGTCGACTGGCGTCTTGTTCTGAAGCTCCGTCAGGATGTCCTGCGGCTTGGGCTGGGGCAGCTCCCAGAACGGGCTCGGATCCTTGTTGATCTCGCGCAGGAAGGCGCGAACCTGGGGATCGATCCGGGGGTCGGTCCCGGCGTCCGGGGCCGCATCGGCGGCTTGGGTCATGAGGATTGCTCCGAGGCTGAGGATTGCGAGTGAAGAGAACAGTTTCATGGTCAACTTTTGCTTGGGGGTAGACGCACTCGCACAGCTAGCCCGCGCGGAGGGGCTGCCGCTTCTGTCAAATGACCAGTCCGATGACGGGACGACGATCAGTCCGCGGGGCGGCTGATGCTTGCGAGAACGGGGCGTAGCCCGGACCGCGAGGTGATTCCGGCCTTCGAAAAGATCCGGTGCAGGTGGTACCCGACAGTTCTGTGGGACAGATACAGTCTGGCGCCGATCTCCTTGTTCGAGAGACCTTCGGCGGCGAGTTGCGCGATGTGAAGCTCCTGCGGGGTCAGCGTGTCCCACACCTGTTCGGTTCGCCGGCGGCTGGTTTCGCCGGACGCGCGCAGTTCCTCGCGGGCCCGATCGCTCCAGGGCGAAGCGCCGAGCGCATCGAACATGTCGCGTGCCTCGCGCAACGGAGCCCTCGCATTGGCGGATCTGCGCTGGCGGCGCAGCCATCCGCCATAGGCCAGGAGAAAACGGGCTCGCAGGAACGGCCATTTCTTCGCGGCCGGCCCAGGATCTTGCAGTCCAAGACCTTGCAGTCCAAGACCTTGCAGGAAGAACGGCTCGGCGTCTTCCGGCGCAGCGAGGAACGCCTTGCCATATTGCAGCATCGTCCCGACCCACGGCACCGGCGTCGGAGCCGAGGCGCGCTCGATCTCATCAAGCACGCGGCTCGCCTCGTCCGCATTGCCGGACGACACGGCGGCCTCCACGAAATCCGCGAGGCCAAAGAACTGAAGGCCGAAATTGAAAGCGGGATCGGCCGGCGTGAACAGGCGTCGCAGATGCTCAAAGGCCTCCCAATGACGGCCCGCGCCGATTGCGGATACGCCTCGTGCGATCTGCAACATGGCCAGCAGGAAACTCGCGCCGATGGACAGGGCCAGGGCTTCCGCCTGCGCCGCATACGCTTCGGATTGCTCCAGATTGCCTTGCATTCCTGCGAGCCTGGCTTTCAGGATCGTGGCTGCGGCAATCCACGGAAGCCCGCCGGTCTCTTCGGCAAGCCGGGCGGATTCCTCGGCCTCCCTCATGGCGCCCCGCCAGTCACCGACTTCCATTTCCGCCCACCCTTGGGCGAAAAGCACCCGGGCGAGATCGCTGAGCCGTCCCTGCATGCGCAGCACGGCACTGGACTCGGCGAGAAAGTTCACGCTGATGTCGAAGGTCCCGATGACATTGGCGGTGCTGCCGAGGATGCTCGCAACGGTGGGGTCGCTGTGCGCCGTTCCCGCAAGCCCCTGAAGCTTGAGGTACAAGTCCGCCCCCCGCCGCAGCGGCTCGACGTAAGCGGATATTGCGATCAGGCGGGGGTCCCCGTCAGGCAATTCCAGCCGCGCAGCCGCATCGTGAACCCTTGCGCAGAGTTCATCGCTTGCGCTGCTCCACCAGCAACGTTGCGCGGCTCGCCAAAGAAGATTGGCGGCCAGATCGATCGCGCCGGCGGCGTGGGCTTTCGCGGCGAACCCAATCAATGCGAGAATCTTCGCGGGATCGTTGACCGCCGGGGGCTGGCTGATCTCACGGCACCAGGCGATCCGGACCAGCGCCAACTGGTTCGTCTCGTCGATGTCGGCCTGCCGCAGCAGGCGCTCCATGAGCTCCGGCTGCCCCAGATCGGCGGCGAGTTCGGCTGCCCGCAACAGCCGGTCGCCTCTCGCCTTCGCCGTGCTGCTCAGCCGTGCCGCGCTTTCCAGAACCTCGATCGCCATCGCCACGGCGCCGCGCCGCAACGCGCGCGCCGCCATCAGGTCGTATTCGCCGGCGAGCTCGTCGTCAGGTCCGATCGTTGCTGCGGCACGATGCCACAATTGGCGGTCGAGCTGATCGTGAATCACGGCAGCAAGTGCGGCGTGGATCCTTTGGCGGGTCGCCGGGTCGGCGGCCTGGTGCATGGCGGAGCGAACGAGCGGATGCCGAAACCTCACCTCCGTCCCGTTGATCTCGATGAGCTTCGCGGCGACCGCGGGCGCCATGGCATCGATCCCCACGCGCTCGCCCAACACGGCTTCGGCGGCGGAAAGGATTTCGTGGAGCGATGTCCCGTCGTTCTCCGCCGTCACGAACAACAGCAATTGCGCGATGTGCGGGAGGTCGGACAAGCGACTGGAGAAGGCGCGCTCGAGCCGGTCGGTCAGCGGAAGCCACGGCGCATCTCCAGCGGCTCGTTCTCCGCGGGGCAGCTCCACAAGGGCCAGCGGATTACCCGAGGCCTCCCGAAGGAAGCGGCTGCGCAACTCCGCCGGAAGGCCCGGCGCGTTGGCGTCCAGCAAATGCTCGGCGTCGGCCTCGTCAAGCCCTGAAAGTCGCAGCCTCTGGGTGGAGGCGTCGCCAAGGGGACTCTTGAAGTCATCGCGCATGGCCACCACGAGAACGATCGGGTCCGAGCTCAGTCTGCGCGAGACGAAGGCCAGCACCTCAAAGGTCGCCTGATCCAGCCATTGGGCATCGTCGGCAACAAGCAGCAGAGGCTCGCGCGTCGCCCTTTCGCTCAGAAGAGACAGCGTCGCGAGCGCAACCAGGAAGATATCGGGCGGCCCCGCGTCGTCATGCATGCCAAAAGCGGCCAGCAAGGCCGATCGCTGGCGAGGGACAAGGCCCTCGGCCCCTTTCATCAGCGGACGCAAGGCCTGTTCAAGTGCTGCAAACGGCAAATGGACTTCGGCGAGGACGCCGGTCATGCCCAAGACGGTGAAGCCGCGTTCACTGGCCCTGTGTCTGGCAACATCGAGGAGCGCAGATTTTCCGATGCCGGGCTCACCGCTGATAACAAGCGTGGATCCACCTTGGTCGATCCGTTCGATCAGGTGATCGATCAGCGCAATGTCCTGCGCGCGACCCTGCAAACTGGGGGACGCAAGGGTAGCACCAACCCGCCCTTTCCGCGGCGAGGTCGCCTTTTTCGCCCGTCTGGTCATCGCATAACCGTTGGTGAGACCGCACCCTTTCGAACTCGACCGAGGTTAAACGTTACCATGCACCGGGAACCAGAGGAGAGCCATATACGTGATGGCTGCTTCCGGCGTGTCTCGCCTGCTGCAGCAGGCTTTGGCCCGTCGGATTGATACAGGCCTAGCCACGCACCAGCGAGACCAACCAGCTGCGGCCGAACAGGATGAGGATCGCGAGCGCGTAGACGATGGTGCCTCCGACGGCCAGCAGCACCAGCATCAGCTCATCGCGGAAGTGCATCGAGCCCAGCATAGAACCGCTGAAGCGCGCGATCAGCCAGAACGTGGCGGCGAGGATCAGTCCGGTCAGCAGGAATTTAGCGAGCGACATCAGCCACGCGCGGTCCAGCACGAGAAAGCCTCGCCGCACGGCGAAGAACAGCACCAGCAGCAGATTGGTCCAGACACCGACAGCTGTCGCCAGCGCAAGGCCGATCTGGGCGAGCGAACCCATCAAGGCCACCTTCAGGGCGACGTTGACGGCGATGCCCGTCAGCGAGGCGCGGACCGGTGTCGCCGTATCCTTGCGCGCATAGAAGGTCGCGACCGCGCTGCGGATCAGCACGAAGGGGATCAGGCCGATGGCATAGGCCGCGAGCGTGGCGCCGGCGGCGGCGGCATCGGCCTTCGAGAACGCCCCGCGGGCGAACAGCGCACGCATGATCGCGTCGGGCACGGTGATGAAGGCCGCCACGAACGGCACCGAGAACAGCAGCGTGAAATCGAAGGCGCGGCGCTGCGCCTTCATCGCGCCGTCATGATCGTTGGCGGTGATCCGCCGCGACATCTCGGGCAGCAACACCGTGCCTATCGCGATGCCGATCACACCGATCGGCAGCTGATTGAGGCGGTCGGCATAATAGAGCGCCGACAGCGCGCCTGCGGGCAGGAAGGTCGCGATGATGGTGTCGGCGAACAGCGCGACCTGTGTGCCCATCGAACCCAGCGTCGCAGGTCCCAGTGCCTTGAAGAAGCTGCGGACGTCCTCGTCGAGCTTCAGCGGCGCAAAGCGCGGAAGGCCGCCATGGCGCGCGAGATCGCCCGCGAGCAGGAAATATTGCAGGAAGCCGGAAATCAGGACGCCCCAGGCGGCGGCGTGGCCTGCGCTGGGAAACCATGCGGCGAGCGCCAGCGTCATCATCATGGAGATGTTGAGGAAGATCGATGCCGCCGCGGCACTGGCAAAGCGCTGCATCACGTTGAGCATGCCGCCGTAGAGCGTCACAAGCGTGATCAGCAGCAGATAGGGAAAGGTGATCCGGGTCAGCTCGATCGCGAGCTTGCGCTGCTCGGCGTCCTCGGAAAAGCCCGGCGCCAGAATGCTCATGGCCTGCGGCATGAACAGCCAGGCGACGATCAGCAGCACCACCTGCGAGGCCAGCAGCAGCGTGAAGATGCGGTCGGCGAACAATTTTGCCGCCCCCTCCCCGCGCTCGCCATGGACATGCGCATAGGCGGGCACCCAGGCGGCGTTGAAGGCGCCCTCGGCGAAGATCGCGCGGAAATGATTGGGCAGCCGCAGCGCCACGAAAAAGGCGTCAGCCACGGGGCCGGCGCCCAGGATCGCCGCGAGCATGATGTCGCGGGCAAATCCCGTCAGCCGCGAGAGCAGCGTGTAACCACCGACCGTGAAGATGCGTCCGAGCATGCGTCTGTTTTAGAGACTTATCAGCCCAACGATAAGGCTTTGAAGTTTGACGTGATCAAAAAAGACGGGCGCTCGGCTTGCGATGCGCATTGCTGCGCCCTCTCCCCTTGCGGGAGAGGGCAGCGCCGCAGGTAGATGCAAATTCAATCGGGTGAGGGGTCTCTCTCCCAGCTTTCCGTGCGGAGAGAGACCCCTCACCCGTCTCGCCGCTATCGCCATAGCCGATGCAAAGCATCGGCGTTCTTAAGGGACGGCGGCCGAAGGCCGCCTATGCCACCCTCTCCCACAGGGGGAGAGGGAAAGAAGGGCAAAACGACGAAATCAGCCCGCGATCGCGCCGCGCACCGCGGCGATGATTCGCTCCTGGTCGGCTTCCGTCAGGTAGCCGTGCATCGGCAGGCTGATGACGTCCTGCGAGAGGCTCTCGCAGCCCGGCAGGCCGCCGTCCGCGACCGGATACTGCTTGTAGGCGGTCTGCTGGTGCATCGACTTGCCGTAATAGATCGCGGTCGGCACGCCCTGGGCCTTCAGCGCGGCAGCAAAGCCGTCGCGGTCGGTGCCCTCAGGAAGACGGATGGTGTACTGCGCCCAGACCGAGGTGTTGCCCGGCGCAAGCCGCGGCACGGTGACGACGTTCGACAGGCCACGCGCATAGCGCTCCGCAACCCTGTTGCGGGCGGCGATCTCGTCGTCAAAAATCTTCAGCTTCTCGATCAGGATCGCGGCCTGCATGGTGTCGAGCCGGCCGGTCAGGCCGAGGCGGACGTTGTCGTATTTGTCCACGCCCTGCCCGTGCACGCGGATGCTGCGCAGCGTCGCGGCGAGCTCGTCGTCATCGGTGAAGATCGCGCCGCCGTCGCCGAAGCAGCCGAGCGGTTTGGCCGGGAAGAAACTGGTCGCGGTGGCGAGCCCGAAGGTGCCGAGCTTGCGGCCCTTGTAGCTCGCACCAAACCCTTGGGCGGCGTCGTCGAGCACGAACAGGCATTCGGCCCTGGCGATCTCGGCGATGGCATCGTGATCGGCGGGCTGGCCGAACAAATCGACCGGAATCACCGCGACCGGCTTCAGGCCGGCCTTGCGCGCGGTCGCGATGCCGCGCTTCAGCGACTCCGGGCTCATGTTGAAGGTGGCTTCATCGACATCGACGTAAACCGGCGTCGCGCCGGTCCGCGCCACCGGCGACGCGGTTGCGATGAAGGTGAAGGACGGGCACAGCACGGCATCGCCGGGGCCGACATTCTTCGCCATCATGACCATCAGGATCGCATCGGTGCCGCTGGCGCAGCCGATCACGTGCTTGGCGCCGCTATAGGCCGCAAGCTGCTTCTCGAGCTCGGCGACTTCAGGACCATTGACGAACTGGCAATGGTCGAGGACGCGCTTGACGGCGGCATCGAGCGAGGCGCCGAGCCGGCGGCGCTGCGAGGCGACGTCGACGAAGGGAATGGGTTCGGAACGCAGATGCTGGTTCATGGCGCCTTGCGGGTTTTGAGCGGTCGACATGGAGAAGAGATCAGCCCGCGACGCGGCGCGGACCCTTGCGGGCGGACGACGTGGCTGCGGGCCGCGACGGTGTTTCCAGGCACTGCGTGGCGATCTCGAGGCTGGCGACGCCMTCGTCGCCGGTGACCGCCGGCGTCTCGCCGTTGCGGACGGCCTTCAGGAACGCGATCAGCTCGGCGCGGAGCGGCTCGTCGTGGCCGACCGGCAGATGCCGCATCGAATAGCTGCCGTCCGGCTTGAAGCCGAAGCACTCGGTGACCTGGCGCGTCAACAGATCGCCCATCACGTATTTGCCGCGGGTCGCGACCGTAACGCTGCGCGCCTTGAACGGCGTCAGCCAGTTGGTGTTGATGTGCGCGAGCACGCCATTGGCGGTGCGGAACTGCAAGAGCGCGATGTCCTCGCGCTCGGCGACCGCGCTCGACAATTGCGGCTGCACCTCGACGATGTCGGATTCGGTGAACCAGCGGATCAAATCGATGTCGTGCACGGCAAGGTCGATGACGACGCCGACATTGGACATGCGCGGCGGGAACGGACCGACGCGGGTGATCGCGATGGAGAGAATATCTTCGCCTGCGATCGCCTGCTTGACGGCGGCGACCGCCGGATTGAAGCGCTCGACATGGCCGATCATCAGCGTGACGCCGGCCTTTTGCGCGGCGGCGACGATCTCGCGGCCTTCCGCGACCGTTGAGGCGATCGGCTTCTCCACGAGAACGTGGACGTTCCTGGCGATGCAGGCGAGCGCGACCTCGTGATGCAGATGTGTCGGCGCGGCGATGGTGACGGCGTCGACACCTTCGGCGAGGAGCTGGTCGAGCGTCTCGAAACCCTGGCAGCTGGCAAGCTCGGTGGTGCGCGTCAGATGCGCCGGCGACGGATCGACCACGCCGACGAGGCTGACGCCTGGAAGACCCGCGAGCACGCGCGCATGGTTGCTGCCCATCACGCCCGCGCCAACGACGCCAACGCGCAAGCCGGCCTTTGCCGGTGCAAACCCTTTGGAACTCATCTGAGTAAACCCCGATTCAACGCAAATCCCCGGGCCGCTTCTAGCACGGGCGCCACATTTGTGGCGAATGTCAGCCGAATTGACCGGACACGATTTGATTCAAAAAGTTACACGTTCCCCGGGCCTTAGCGCCAAAAGCTTGCGCCTTCCGGCCCGGGTCGCGTGATTCGGAGCTTGCTGGTTACGACCTTTGATAGTCGTCTTCAATCCGGATGATGTCGTCTTCCCCGAGATAGCTTCCGGTCTGGACCTCGATGAGTTCCAGCATGATCTTGCCGGGATTCTCCATCCGATGCACCGCGCCCATCGGGATGTAGATGGACTCGTTCTCGTGCACCGTCTTGACGGTCTCGTTGACGGTCACCCGGGCGGCGCCGCGGACGACGATCCAGTGCTCGGCGCGATGATGATGCTTCTGCAGCGACAGCCGCCCGCCCGGCTTGACCACGATGCGCTTGACCTGGTGGCGCTCGCCATTATCGACGGACTGGTAGCTGCCCCAGGGCCGGTGCACCTTGAGATGCTCCTCGGTGACCTTCGGTGCGACCGCCTTCAGCTTGGTCACGAGGCGCTTCAGGCCGTTGGCATCCTTCTGGCGCGAGACCAGCACCGCATCCGCGGTGGCGACCACAACGAGATCGTCGACGCCTTCGAGCGCGACCAGCGCTGCATCTGTGGTGACGTTGCAGTTGCGCGAGTCTTCGAACACSGCRCTGCCRTGCGAAGCATTGCCTTGCGCGTCCTTCTCCGACAACTCCCACACCGCGTGCCAGGAGCCGACGTCGGACCAGCCGCAGGACACCGGCAMGACCGCTGCGCGCGAGGTCTTCTCCATCACCGCATAGTCGATCGAGATCGCCTTCGCCGYGCCGAACGCCTCGGRCTCCAGCGTCACGAAGCCGAGATCGCGGCCGGCATTGCTCACCGCATTGGASAYCGCCTCGACGCTCGCCGCRTCSACCYTGCGGTATTCGTCGAGCAGGACMGTGGCCGGRAACATGAAGTTGCCGCTGTTCCAGAGATAGCCCGAACTGACGTAGTCGGCCGCCTTCACGGCATCAGGCTTTTCGACGAAGCGCGCGACGGCGTGCACCTCGCCGGAGATCACCTCGCCCGGGCTGATATAGCCGTATTCAGTCGCCGGCCGCTCCGGCTTGACGCCGAARGTGACGATGCGTCCGGCGCTCGCGGCGGTGAGGCCCTCGCGGCACGCCGCGACGAAGGCGGCGTTGTCCTGCACCACGTGGTCGGCGGCGAGCGCGAGCACGATCGCGTCACTGGCGCGGTTCTGCGCGAACACCGCGCCCGCGGCGATCGCGGGGCCGGAATCGCGCCGCATCGGCTCGAGGATCACGTCGGCCTCGATGCCGATCTCGGCGAGTTGCTCCAGCACCATGAAGCGATAGGACGCATTGGTGATGACGATCGGACGATCGAACAGCGAGGCATCCGACACGCGCAGCAGCGTGTCCTGGAAGGTCGAGCGCGTGCCGAACAGCGGCAGGAACTGTTTGGGGCGCACCTCGCGCGAAGCTGGCCACAGCCGCGTGCCGGCACCGCCGCACATGATCAGGGGGATAATGCGTTTGTCCATCGTCATTTCAAACCTTGAAGTAGTCCCGATACCAGGTGACAAAATTACGGACCCCGAGCGCGATCGGCGTTGACGGTGCAAAGCCGGTGTCGCGCGTCAGATCCTCGACATCCGCGAACGTTTCCAAGACGTCTCCCGGCTGCATCGGCAGCAATTCTTTGATTGCCGTCCGACCCAGCTCCTGCTCCAGAAACCCGACGACATGCATCAGCTCTTCCGGATGGTGGTTGCCGACATTGTAGACCTTAGACGGCGCATTTGCGGCAGCCGGGTCATCCGCGGGCACCCGATCGATGAGCTTGGATACTACACGGGTGACGTCGTCAATATAGGTGAAGTCGCGACGCATTTTGCCATGGTTAAAGAGCCGGATCGGACGCTCAGCCATGATGGCGTTCACGAACAGAAACAGGGCCATATCGGGCCGGCCCCACGGGCCGTAGATGGTGAAGAAGCGCAGGCCCGTGACCGGCAGCCGGTAGAGATGGCTGTAGGACTGCGCCATCAATTCGTTCGCCTTCTTGGTCGCGGCATAGAAGCTCACGGGATGGTCGGTCCGGTCCTGCACGGCAAATGGCAGTTTAGTGTTGGCGCCATAAACGGAGGATGACGAGGCGTAGACGAGATGACGACAAGAGTTGTTGCGGCAGCCCTCCAGCACGTTGAGAAAGCCCTGGAGATTGGAATCGGCGTAAGTGTGCGGATGGTCGATCGAGTAGCGCACGCCGGCCTGGGCCGCGAGATGCACGACTTTGTCAAATCGATGTCGCGCAAACAGCGCCGCGATGGTCTCGCGGTCGGCAAGATCGGCCTCGACGAAGGCGAAGCGGGAATCGTTCCGAAGCAGCGCCAGGCGCGCCTGTTTCAGCGCGGGATCGTAATAGCTGTTGAGATTGTCGAGCCCGACCACGGGCCGGCCCTCGGCGAGAAGCTGCCGGGCGACGTGAAAGCCGATGAACCCGGCGGCTCCCGTGACCAAAATCGCCTGATCCGTCATCCTGTTCCCAAGCGATCTGTTGCCACGCGATCCCGAAGCCGGCCCCGCGGCGCCTCTTTAGCCGCGGTATCGAGGCCGTCGCAATAGCCTCGCCGCTATTCGTCACCGCTCCATAAGCGCTATTGCAAGATCGGCGCCAAAACCATACCAAAGCGGCCGAATTCGACGCCTAGCGTCGGGTTGCCTCAAATCTTCGCAAACCCTGTTCATGCGGGCGAGATGCGCCGAATCCTGCTGTCGACGGCCAAAATCCTGATTTCCGGAGCGCTGCTCTACCTGGCGCTGCGCAAGGTCGATCTGTCCGAACTGTTCTCGCGCCTGACCGCGACCAGCCTGCTCTGGATCGCCATGGCGATCGCGGTCACGTTCCTGCAAATCTTCGTCGGCGTGGTCCGCTGGCGCGAGATCAGCGCCGAATGCGGCGCGCCGCTCGAGCTCGGCCGCGCCATGCGCTACAACGTGATCGGCGCGTTCTTCAACCAGACGCTGCCTTCCGCGATCGGCGGCGATGCGGTCCGGCTGTGGCTGGTCGCGCGCGCCGGCGCCGGATGGCGCGCGGCCACCTACTCGATCTTCGTCGACCGCGCGATCGGCCTCGTCGCACTGGCGATCGTCGTCGTCGCGAGCCTGCCCTGGAGTTACGAGCTCATCACCGATCCGCACGGACGCTCGGCGCTGCTGCTCGTCGATTTCGCCGCGCTCGCGGGCGGCGTCGGTTTCCTGATCTTCGGCGCGCTGAAATGGTCGTGGCTGAAGACCTGGTGGGCCACCCACCACATCCACGCCTGCGCCGTGATTGCCAACCGCGTGATCTTCAACGCCAAGCGCGGACCGATCGTCGCAATTCTGTCGCTTCTCGTTCACGTGCTCGCCGTCGTTATTGCGTGGTGTGTGGTGCAGTCGATCGCCGCTCCGGTCAGCTTCGGCCAGACATTCCTCCTCATTCCGCCGATCATGCTGATCACCCTGATGCCGATCTCGATCGCCGGCTGGGGCGTGCGCGAGGCGACGATGGGCCTGGCCTTCGGTTTCGCCGGGCTTTCCGCCAATGAAGGCGTCAACGTCTCGCTGCTGTTCGGCGCCGTGCTCTTCATCGTCGGCGCGATCGGCGGCCTGGTCTGGATCCTCAGCGCGGAGAAGGCCGCGAAAGGGTCAGCGTCGCTCGGGGTACCGGAGTGAGCCCAGCCATCGACGCTGTTGCCGCCACGTCCTCGCTGCTTGCCGTCGCGGTCGCCGCGCTGATGTCGGCCCTCATCACCTGGACCAGCCGTCCCCTGCTCCAGCGCTACGCCCTGGCGCGGCCGAATGCCCGTTCCTCGCATCGCATTCCGACCCCGCAGGGCGCCGGCATCGCGGTGATCACCGCCACGCTGCTGGTCGCATCGGCCTGGGCCGCCTGGGCGAACGTTGCGATCCCGCCGGCGCTGGTCATTGCAACGATCGTGATCGCGCTGGTCGGATTCGCCGACGACATCGTGTCGCTGCCGATGTTGGTGCGGCTCGCGGTGCAAGCAGCCTGCATCGGCGCGGTCGTATTCACCGCGCCCGAGACCGCGCGCATCGTGCCGGCACTGCCGCTTCCGCTCGAGCGCGGTCTCATCCTGCTCGCCGGCGTCTGGTTCGTGAACCTCGTCAACTTCATGGACGGGCTGGACCTGATGACGGTCGCGGAAGTCGTGCCCGTCACCGCAGCGCTGCTGCTGCTGGGACTGCTCGGTGATCTCTCGTGGCCGGCCCCGCTGATCGCCACGGCGCTGTGCGGCGCCATGCTCGGCTTTGCGCCGTTCAACCGTCCGGTTGCAAAGGTGTTCCTGGGCGATGTCGGCAGCCTGCCGATCGGCCTTTTGCTCGGCTGGTGCCTGCTGGAGCTCGCCTGGCAAGGGCAGCCCGCCGCAGCGCTGCTGCTGCCGGCCTACTACCTCGTGGATTCCACCATCACGCTGTTTCGGCGCATCGCGCGGCGCGAACAATTCTGGTCGGCGCACCGCTCGCACTTCTACCAGCGTGCCACCGACAATGGCTTCACGGTCCGCCGCGTGGTCGGCGATGTGTTCGCGCTCAATCTATTGCTGGCTGTGCTTGCCATCGTCATGGTTCGCGCAAGCTCGACCTCCGTCACATGGCTCGCGCTCGTCGCGGGCGCGATCGCGATCGGATTCGTGCTGCGCCGCTTCTCCCGCCCTCAGGCGTCCTGAGCCGACAGCGCGAGCCGCAGGCCCTCGTCGAGGGAGACCTGCGGCTGCCAGCCGGTCGCGATCGCCTTGGCGAGATTGAGCTCGAGCGAGCCGATCAGGCTGTCATGGGTATCCTGCCGGCCCATCACGCTGAGCAGCATTGAGAGCAGCTCCGGCGGCATGCCGAACAGCCGCGAGGTCTTGCCGGCTGCCTTTGCCAGCCGCTCGATGAATTCGGGCGTCGAGACCTGTTCCGTGTCGGCGACCAGGAAGATCTCGAAATTGCTCGTGGGATCGGGGTGAGCCAGCCGGCGCAGGATGAACGACGACAGATTCTGCACGGCCAGGAACGCGCGCTGATTGCGGATCGCGCCAAAGGGCAGCGGCAGTCCCAGATTCACCGCGCGCGTCAGCAGCGCGAAATTGCCCTTGGCGCCCGCGCCATAGACCAGCGGCGGCCTGATCACCGAGATCTTCATGTCGCTGTCGCGCGCCAGCGTTCTCAAGCCCGCCCTCGGCGGCGGCCTTGGACATGCCGTAGAGACGGCGCGGCGTGAGGATGCGTCTTCGCTGAACGGCGCGCGGCCTTCATTGCTGCGGCCGTGCACGAGAACGGTGCTGACGAAGATGAACTGGCGAACGCCCGCCGTCGCCGCGGATCGCGCCAGGTGCAGCGTGCCGGCGATGTTGACGTTGCGGTAGAGCTGGACCGCGTGCTCCTCGTGCTTGTGATGCACGCGCGCGGCGAGATGGACCACGGCGTCGACGCCTTCGAGCGCCGCCTCCCAATCGGTATCGGGGCCGATCGATTCGATCACGACCTCGTCGTCGATCCCTCCGGGCTGCGCACCGCGGGGCGGACCGACCATCCCTCGCCCGCTAGCTCAGGCGCGACATGACGGCTGACGAAGCCGCTCGCCCCTGTCACCAGCACGACCGGTTTTCGCTCGCTCATCGTTGCTCCGCCAGATCGGGGTTACGCAACAATTCGTCGATCAGCCCGGCATAGGCGTTCATCGCGGTCGTCCGGTCGAATCTCGCCGCCGCCTTCACTGCGCGTTCGGCCATGGCGTCATCGCCGCTGCGGGATGCTGCACGGATCGCATCGGCCAATTGATCCGCCCGCCCCGGCGTCACGACCCATCCGAGCCCGTTCTCCACCACCGTCAACGCAGCCTCGGCCTCCGGCTCGGAGACCAGCGCCACGGGACGGCCGACTGCCAGCAGATTGTAGAACCGGCTCGGCACCGACACCCCCGCCACGTCCTTCCGGTACGGAATGATCCAGAGATTGGCAGCCGCCAGGAACGCCTCGAGCTCGGCATCCGCGACC
>NZ_JBFUGY010000022.1:0-129848 GCF_056402655.1 Bradyrhizobium sp. P3_C3
CTCCATGCCTGCGCGGTGGCCGTGACGCGCGAGCACGGCGGTGTGTTTCCGGACAAGGAAGAGGGGCTGCGCGCGCTGCCGGGCATCGGGCCCTATACGGCGGCCGCGATCGCCGCGATCGCGTTCGACCGCCGCACCATGCCGGTCGACGGTAACATCGAGCGCGTGGTGTCGCGCCTGTTCGCCGTCGAGGAGGAGCTGCCGCAGGCCAAGCCGCTGATCCAGCAACTGGCGGCGACGCTGCTTGCGGACGCTCGCGCCGGCGACGAGACGTCTCGCGCCGGCGACAGCGCGCAGGCGCTGATGGATCTGGGCGCCTCGATCTGCACGCCGAAGAAGCCGGCCTGCTCGCTCTGTCCGCTCAATGAGGATTGCACCGCGCGTGCGCTAGCGACGCAGGAAACGTTTCCGCGCAAGGCGCCGAAGAAGAGCGGAACGTTGCGGCGCGGTGCTGCCTTCGTCGTGACGCGCGGCGGCGAGCTGCTGGTCCGCTCGAGGCCCGAAAAAGGCCTCCTTGGCGGCATGACCGAGGTGCCGGGCTCGGACTGGCTGGCCGGCCAGGAGGACGCGACGGCGAAGCAGCAGGCGCCCGAGCTGAAGGGGCTGTCGCGCTGGCAGCGCAAGGTGGGCGTCGTCACCCACGTCTTCACGCATTTTCCGCTGGAACTGGTGGTCTACACGGCGAAGGCCGAAGCGCGCACGCGCGCGCCCGAAGGCATGCGCTGGGTGCCGATCGCGACCCTCGCCGGTGAAGCGCTGCCCAACGTCATGCGCAAGGTGATCGCGCACGCGCTGGACCCTTCAGCGGCCCCACCTTCCTGACAGCACGCTGGCAGCAGCGCTACGCTATCAGCGCCCGATACGGAGGCTGCCAATGGTCAGGACCGCACTCGACAACTTCAAGAGGCCGCCCTGCGCCGAGTTGCTCGGATGGCGCCTGCTCGATGCCCGTCCGGAGGAGGGCTGGATCAGGCTCGCCTTCGAGGGCAAGCCCGAGTTCTGCAATCCGGCGGGCTTCATCCAGGGCGGCATGCTTTCGGCCATGCTCGACGACACCATGGGGCCGGCCGTGCTGGTGATGAGCGAGGGCCGGCTCTACACCACCACGATCAGCATGACCGTGAATTTCCTCAGCCCCGCAAGGCCCGGCCCGATCATCGGTGAGGCCAAGGTGACGCAACTCGGCAAGACGATTGCGTTCGTCGAGGCGAAGCTGATGGCCGAAGACGGCACGGTGCTGGCGACGGCAACGGCGAGTGAACGGTTGTTGGAGGCGCCGAGGGTGGTAGGGAAATAGACTCGCTCTTTCTTCCCTTCTCCCCTTGTGGGAGAAGGTGGCGCGAAGCGCCGGATGAGGGGTCTGTCTCCGCAAATTCAAATGCGGATTGGACTCGCGGAGAGATACCCCTCACCCAAGTGAGCCCGCATCTGCCAGCGTCGCTGCCCTCTCCCACAAGGGGCGAGGGCGCATTTATGCGCATCTCGCTTTGAGCGAGAGCATCACACCTTCGCGCGCGCACCTGCGCTCACGATCGGCGGCTTCGCATTCAGCGCCTCGACCTGGAAGCCTGCGACGCGCTTGTAGTTGGCGGCGACGTCTTCCAGCTCCTGCTGCGACAGCACGTCGGTGACGACGTCGTAACCATCCGGCGCGCGCTCCTCGACGAGCTGCATCACCTGCTCGGGGCCGTTCTTGCGGTTGAGCAGGACGAGGTCGGTGGTCGCGGGCCTGCGCTCGGCCTCATAGGCGAGCAGCGCCGCGGTCGTTGGGCCATGCGCCAGGATCTCGCGGGTGATGGTGCGGGCATCGAGGATCGCCTGCGAGGCGCCGTTCGAGCCGATCGGGTACATCGGATGCGCGGCGTCGCCCATCAGCGTGACGCGGCCAAAGGTCCATTGCGACACCGGATCGCGGTCGACCAGCGGGTATTCGTAGGCGTGCGGGCAGTTCTTGATCAGGCCGGGGACGTCGAGCCAGTCGAACTGCCAGCTCTCGAACCAGGGCAGAAACTCCTCCAGCCGCGCGGTGCGGTTATAGTCCTCGCGCCGCCACTGATAGGTCGGCGGCATGTGGCGCTCGGCAACCCAGTTGATCAGATGGTTGCCCGCCGCATCCGGCGCCTTCGAAATCGGATAGCAGACGAATTTCAGGATCTCGTGCCCGGCCATAATCATGGTGCGGCCGGTGAGGAAGGCTTTTGACGGCGTGACGCCGCGCCAGAGGATGCGGCCGTTCCAGATCGGCGGTCCCTCCTGCGGATAGAGCTTTTCTCGCACGGCGGAATGGATGCCGTCGGCGGCGATCAGGATCGCACCCTCGTAAGTGCCGGCGGCCTTGCCGCTCGCCTTGTCGATGAAGTCGGCGCGGACGCCGCCCGCCGTCTCGGTCCAGCCGGTCAGATGGTGGCTGGTCAGGATGTTGTCGCGACCGAGCCGCTCGACCGCAGTGTCGAGCAGGAGCTGCTGGAGCGTGCCGCGATGGATCGAGAATTGCGGCCATTTGTAGCCGGCCTCCAGCCCGCGCGGCTCGCTCCAGATCGGCTTGCCGTGCTTGGAGAAATAGGCGAGCTCGCGGGTGCGCACGCCGCTTTCGTCCAGCCGGTCCATCAGCCCGAGCTCGATCAGCTCGCGCACCGCATGCGGTAGCACGTTGATGCCGACGCCGAGCGGCTTCAGTTCCGCGACGCTCTCGAACACTTTTACGGGAACGCCGATTCCGTGCAGGCTGAGCGCAAGCGTCAGCCCGCCGATGCCGCCACCGGCGATGAGTACGGTCATGACAAAACCCCTCCGATTGCGGGCGTCTTGGCACAGGCGGGCGGCGGTGGGCAACTGCGAAGAGCAAAGCACCTAGAACAGCGTGCTATGGACCTGGCGGCCCGCAGCCGTTAGTTTCCAATTTTCCCATGAGGTCCGACATGCTCAAGCTCTACTACGCCACCGGCACCTGCGCGCTCGCCACCTACATGACCCTGGAGGAGGCCGGCGCCGACTACACGGCTGAACGGCTGAGCTTCAAGGATAACCAGCAGAACAGCCCGGACTATCTCGCGATCAATCCGAAGGGCCGCGTGCCGGCGCTGGTGACCGATCGCGGCGTGCTGACCGAGACGCCTGCGATGCTGGCCTACATCGCGCAGACCTTCCCCAAGGCGAAGCTCGCCCCGCTCGACGATCCCTTCGACTTCGCCCAGGTGCAGTCGTTCAATTCCTATCTCTGCTCGACCGCGCACATCAACCATGCCCACAAGATGCGCGGTGCGCGTTGGGCGACGCAGGAGAGCTCGTTCGCCGACATGAAGGCGATGGTGCCGAAGAGCATGGGCGCCTGCTTCTCCTTGATCGAGCAGAAGATGTTCAAAGGTCCCTGGGTGATGGGCGACCAGTTCACAATCTGCGATCCCTACCTCCACACGCTCTCGCTCTGGCTCGAGGGTGACAGCGTCGACATCAACGCGACGCCGAAGATCGCCGATCACTTCAAGCGCATGTCAGACCGCCCCGCCGTGCGCAAGGTGATGGACGCGCAGAAGGCGTAAGGAACGGCGGCTACATATTCCCCTGTCGTCCCGGGCAAGCGTCAGCGCAGACCCGGGACCCATAACCACAGGGAGAAGTTGTGACACGAGCTGACAACCACGAGTCTTCGCCAAACCGCGCCCTGTGGTTATGGATCCCGGATCGGCGCTCCGCTTCGCTGCGCTTGTCCGGGACGACACCATTTGTTTTGAAGCTGCGTCCTACCCAGCACGCCGTTCCTTCTTCTCCAATTCCCGTCCCGTCGCCAGCATCAGCCGCCGCAGCCAGATCGAGCCCGGATCCATCTGTGCGCGGGTCGGATGGAACATGAACTGCTCGTCGATCCCGGGATCGAGCGGCGGCGTCACCGTGACGAGGCCGAGCTGTTTCGACAGCGCCGCGATCAGCCGGCGCGGCACGAAGGCGACGAGGTCGGTGCGGGCGGCGACGTGCAGCGCTTCGAGATAGCCTGACACCACCAGCGAAATGTGCCGCTCGATGCCCTTGGCTCGCAGCCAGGTGTCGATGAGATCCTCCGGCTGGCCGCGGATGATCACGCCGACATGGCGTGCCGCCAGGAACGTCTCGCGCCGCTTCAGCTTCGCAGCCATGGGATGGCCGCGCCGCACTGCAAGCGCGTCGCTGTCGGTGTAGAGCAACTGGCGGTGAAAGCCCTTGAAGGCGTTGCCGATCGAGATCACGAGGTCGATGGTGCGGGCGAACTCGGCGTGAAAGATCGCAGGGCCCCGCCACGGTACGACGTCGATGCGGACGTTGGGCGCGGCCCGCGTCACCTTCTCCATCAAGGGCGGCATCAGCAGCTCGACCGCGAGATCCGGCATCATCAGGCGGAATTGCCGCTCGCTGCGCGCGGCATCGAAGTCGTCGAGTATGAACAGCCCGCGCACCTGGTCGAGCGCCTGGGCCAGCGGTGCGCGGAGGGCTTGCGCCCGCGGCGTCAGCTCCATGCGCGCGCCGGTGCGCACCAGCAGCGGATCGCCGAAGATGTCGCGCAGGCGTTGCAACGCATGGCTCGCGGCCGGCTGCGACAGCCCGATCCGAAGCGCGGCCCGGCTGACATTGGCCTCGCGCAGCAGCGCGTCGAGCGCGGTCAGGAGGTTAAGGTCAAGCGAATTCAAATTCATGAGGCGAATAGATATCATATCCACTATCGATTTGAAGAATTCTTATCCGGCAAGGATGATCTCCGTGTTGCCACCAAACGGAGATGCCGTCATGAGCGCGAGCACCAATAAGAAACTGATGCAGGATATCTTTGCCGCCGCCGCCAATCCCGATCCGGCCGCGCGCGACCGGGCCCTGTTCACCGCAAGCCTCGCCGACGATGCCAGATGGGTCGTGACCGGCCAGTATTCCTGGTCGCGCACCTTCACCGGCAAGGAGGCGATCCTCAACGATCTGCACGGTTATGTGCGCACCCGCTTGCGCGACCGGACCCGCACCGTAGCTCACTGTTTCATCGCCGATGGCGACGTCGTCGTGGTGGAAGCCAAGGGCGACAACGTCACGCCCGAGGGCGTTCGTTATGACAACGACTACTGCCTGGTGTTTCGCCTCGAGGACGGGAAGATCAAGGAGATCCGGGAATATTGCGACTCGACCCTGACCGAGAAGGCGCTCGGTCCGTTTCCGCAGACGCCCGTGAGGGCCGCGAGCTGACCGCATCGAGGACCATCTCGTCCGCCGACCGGTGCCGTCGGCCCCGGTCGGCGATGGTCGTGTCGATCTGGCGCAGGCTGGCAGCGATTGTCCGTATCAGGCGCGAACGGTCCCGGGCCCGGTACCAACTCGCCGCCATGAGCGAACGGGAGCTTCAGGACTGCGGCATGACCCGGGCGGAGATCGCGTACGAACTGAGGAGACCGGTGCGACGGAGTTAGACAAACGAACGAGATCCAGGCGCCGCCTGCCTCCCATTTTATCGTAGCCGGGGGAACCTTCGGGTTCCGCCGGGCGTTTGCTCGGTTCGGAGGCAATCGCGCCCCCGGCATCGCACGCGTTTGGGACATTTCATGCTGGCTGGGGTTTCGGACGTTTCAACACAGGTGGGCCGCAGCTTTTCCGGACTCCGCGAACGATTGAGAGATGCGACTGCGAATGCGCACCGGGAGCTCGATGCGCAGCTTTCGTCGTTCGACCTCACAGTCCTGTCCGGTTACCGCCGCTTCCTGCAGGCCAGCGCCGGCGCACTTCTTCCGCTCGAAGCTGCGCTTGTGCAGGCCGGCGTCGCCAAGATGTTTCCGGATTGGCGGGAGCGGGCGCGTAGCGCCGCGATCGCGGCCGATCTCGCGCAGCTCGGCAGCGCCGCACAATCCACCGTGTCCGTGCAGCCGCTGACGCGCAGTGGCATGCTCGGCACGTTGTACGTTCTGGAGGGCTCCCGGCTCGGCGCAAAGTTTCTGCTGAAGGCGGTCGCGGATGCGGGCGATCCGCTCATCCGCGAGGCCACCGCCTATCTCAGCCATGGCGCGGGCAAACGGCTCTGGCAGAGCTTTCTGGCAAAGCTTCAAAACGACGAGGCATGCGACGAGGGCGAGGTGATCGAGTCGGCACGTCTCGCGTTCGCGGCCTTCGAGCAGGCGGCGGACCGCGCATGAACGAGGCGGTCAATCTCACCAATTGCGATCGCGAGCCGATCCACATCCCCGGCAGCGTCCAGCCGTTCGGCTTCCTGCTCACGGTGCTGTCGGATTTCACGATCTGCATGGCCTCCGACAATGTCGACAGCTTTCTCGGGACCGACGTCGCCGACCTGCTCCGGCAGCCGTTGTCGCGCGTCATCTCGGAAGCCGCCGTCGAGACCATTCGCAGCCGCGTCGATCATCTCAGCGGCCCCGATACGACCGAGCGCATGTTCGGTGTCGAGCTCCAGCCCGGCAAACCGCCTTACGATCTCTCCATCCACTTCTCCGGCGCCTATCTGGTCATCGAGGCGGAGCCCAGCGTCAACGAGCCCGGCGTCAATTCCGGCGAGCTCGTCCGCCTGATGCTGGAGCGAATCCGCAAGACGCGCGGCATGACCGAGCTCGCCCGCGAGGCGGCGCGCCAGCTCAAGGTCCTGACCGGGTTCGACCGCGTCATGGTCTATCAGTTTCATCCGGACGGATCGGGCGAGGTGATCGCTGAAGCTGCGGAAGCCGGCCTCGAACGGTTCCTCGGCCTGCACTACCCGGCCTCCGACATCCCCAAGCAGGCCCGCATCCTTTATCAGCGCAACTGGCTGCGCATCATCGCCGATATCAATTCGAAGCCAGCCGCGTTGTTTTCGACGGCCACGCACAATGCGGGGCTGCTCGATCTCTCCATGAGCGTGCTGCGCTCGGTCTCGCCGATTCACATCGAATATCTGCGCAACATGGGCGTCGGGGCCTCGATGTCGGTGTCGATCCTGCGCGACGGCAAGCTGTGGGGCCTGTTCGCCTGCCATCATTATTCGCCGCGCTACATCTCGTTCGAGAAGCGCACCGCGTCCGAGCTGTTCGGGCAGATGTTCTCCTGGATCGTGGAGGGGCGCGAGCGTGAGGGCAACGTCGCCTATGAGATGCGCGCCCACCAGGTGCAGGAGCGGTTGATCGAGACCGCGGCCTCGCACGAGCACAGCCGGCGCGCGATCGTCGACTTCCTCGGCGACTATCGCGGGATGATCGATTGCGACGGCGTGGCGGTATGGTCCGACAACAAGATCACGCTTCAGGGCCAGACGCCGACCGAGGACGAAGTGAAAGAGCTGGTCGCCTTCATCAACCGGACTTCGCCGGGACGGATTTTCGCGAGTGCCGAGATTGCCAAGGTCTATGCTGCCGGCCAGTCCTTTCGCGACCGCGCGGCCGGATTCCTCGCCATTCCGATCTCACGGACCCCGCGCGATTGCCTGATCTTCTTCCGGCGCGAGGTCGTGCGCTCGGTGAACTGGGCCGGCGCGCCCGACAAGGTCTATGACGAGGGTCCGAACGGACCGCGCCTGACGCCGCGCAAGAGCTTTGAGCTCTGGCAGGAAACGGTAGCCGGCCAGTCGAAACCGTGGTCCACGGCCGACATCCGCATCGCCGAGAGCCTGCGCGTCACGCTGCTCGAAGTGATCCTGCAACTGTCCGACCTTGCCGCCCGCGAGCGTCGCGGCGCTCAGGAGCGGCAGGAGTTGATGATCGCCGAGCTCAATCACCGCGTCCGCAACATTTTGAGCCTCGTCCGCGCGCTGGTGGCGCAGAGCAAGGACACCGCCACGTCGGTCGAGGAGTTCGCCGGCGTGCTCGGCGGTCGCATCCAGGCCTTGGCTCGCGCCCACGACCAGATCACCAATTTGAACTGGGCGCCGGTTGCGCTGCGCTCGCTGGTCGAGTCCGAGGCCGGCGCCTATCTCGGCGCGCGCGCCGGCCGCGTGAAGATGGGCGGGCCCGACGTCGCGCTCGATCCCAAGGCGTTCGCGACGCTGGCGCTCGTCGTGCACGAGATGATGACCAATTCCGCCAAATACGGCGCGCTCGCGGATTCCACCGGCCAGGTCGAGGTGGTCTGGCGGCTCGATCCGAATTCGAGCCTCGAGATCGAGTGGAAGGAGAGCGGCGGGCCGCCGGTGCAGCCGCCGTCGCGCCGCGGCTTCGGCACCACCATCATCGAGCGCTCGGTGCCGTTCGACCTCAAGGGCGAAGCCGAAATCCGCTTCGACCTGCTGGGCGTCCAGGCCAAATTCGTCATCCCGCCCAATTTCGTCGAACTGGTCCCATCAATCGCAGGAGCCGCCATGCGCGTCGAGGAGCAGCAACCCGCCCGTCCGCGAATTTCCGAGACGGCACTGATCGTCGAGGACAATCTGATCATCGCCATGGCGGCGGAAGTCATCCTGCTCGATCTCGGTGCCCGCCATGTCGATACTGCAGCGAGCGTCGACCAGGCGTTGCGCGCGATCGAGCGCACGCGTCCGGGTTTTGCGCTGCTCGATCTCAACCTCGGCAACGAGAGCAGCATCAAGGTGGCCGAGAAGCTGAAGGAGATCGGCGTGCCCTTCATGTTTGCGACCGGCTATGGCGAGCGCGCGCCGATCCCGGAAGAGCTGGCGTCCGCGCCGGTGGTCCAGAAGCCCTACACGCTGGAAGTCGTCGAGAACGCGCTCGGCAAATTGCAGGGGACGGTCGCTCAATAGACATCCATCCCGGCGACGCGTGCAGCGCTCTGCAAGCGGCTGCGGGCTTTGCGCCGAAACCTGCGCAACTGCCGATAAAATCAGCAGGTCCTGTGCGGGCCGGCGCACACATGCGCGAAAAATCGGAAGGTTCAATTAACGAGTGTCCCTCATTGTACCGCGGTGCAGCGTGGGTGCCGAAAAGCGACTCGCGGCTGCCGGGGGTGGCCGTGACGATTGCCGGGGTCGTTCGTCCGCCCGAATTCACATGCACCTGGGTGGACAGTGGGAATGCCGAACTTTCGTTTGCGGATCAGGGGGCGCCTGTACGCAGGCTTCATGGCCTTGGTGGCGGTTGGTCTCGTGATGGCGGTGGTCGCCATCTGGAATTTGCGGTCCGTGCAGGACCAGGTCGCAAAGGCTTCGGCGTTTTCGGACAGCACGGCGCGGGTCCTGGAGGTCTCGACCCATCTTCAGGCGATCCAGCGCGCCAATCTGCGCTACATCTACGACGCCAGCGAGCCCGCAATGAAGGAGGCCGCAGAGCGGGAGACCGCGGCGACCGAGCTGTTGAAGGTCGGGGCGCAGGGGACGCTCTCCGAGGAGCGGCGGAAGCTCTACAACGATCTGATCGCCGACATCGCGAAAATGCGAAGCTTGCGTGACAATCTCGGCGACGCCGTCAACGAGGCGCGGACGGGCAAGGCTACGCTGCTGCCGAGCGGTGACGAGCTGACTGTCAAGATGGGCAAGCTGGTCGATGTGGCGCGCGCAGCCGTCGACGAAGACACCGGGGCCCTCGTTGCGGACCTCGAATCCAGGCTCCTTCTCGTCCAGATCGCGAACTGGCGTTTCCTGGCCCTGCGCGACAGCAAGGGGCCCGCCAACTTCAGAACCAATGTGGACAGGGCGTCGCAGCGCCTCTCGGCACTCGAAAAGAGCCCGCAGGCGACCGAACTGCGCACGACGCTCGCGCCGGTGAGGACCTCGCTCGGAATCTACAAATCCGCGTTCGAGACGACGTCGGCCGCGATGCTCCAGGCCGACGAGATCTACCACAAGAGCCTCGCGCCCCTCATCGTCGACAGCATCGCCAAGCTCAAGGTCGCGGAAGTCGCCTTGAAGAAGGACTACAAGGAGTCGCGCAGCCAGGCCGAAGCCGTGATTGACGGCACGACCACGGTACAGGCGATCGCGGGCGGACTCGCCACCCTGTTTGGATTGATCGTCGCCTTCCTGATCGCCCGCAGCATCGTCGGTCCCCTGACGTCGATGACGCGAGCGATGGGGCTGCTGGCCGGCGGCAATCTCGAGGTCGAGATTCCCGGGCGCGGCAAGGCCGACGAGATCGGCGACATGGCCAAGGCGATCGAGGTGTTCAAGACCAACATGATCGACACCGAACGGCTGCGCACGGAGCAGACCGAGACCGAGGCGCGGCAGGCGGAGAGCCGCAAGGCCGACATGGTCCGGCTCGCCGACCAGTTCGAGCAGGCGGTCGGCGAGATCGTCGACACCGTGTCGTCGGCATCGAACGAGTTGGAGGCGTCGGCGGGCACCCTGACGACGACCGCGACGCGCGCGCAGAATCTGTCGACCGAGGTGGCCTCGGCGTCACAGGAGGCCACGGCCAATGTGCAGGCGGTGGCGTCCGCGACCGAGCAGCTGTCCTCCTCGGTCACCGAGATCGCCCGCCAGGTGCAGGAATCCGCCCGGATCGCCAACGAGGCCGTCGGGCAGGCAAGCAGGACCAATGAGCGCGTCGGCGAGCTGTCCAAGGCGGCCGCCCGCATCGGCGACGTGGTCGAGCTGATCAGCACGATTGCCGGCCAGACCAACCTCCTGGCGCTGAACGCCACCATCGAGGCCGCGCGCGCCGGCGAGGCCGGCCGCGGCTTTGCGGTGGTCGCCTCCGAGGTCAAGGCGCTGGCCGAGCAGACCGCGAAGGCGACCGGCGAGATCGGCCAGCAGATTTCGAGCATCCAGGCCGCGACCGAGCAGTCGGTCGGCTCCATCCGGGAGATCAGCGGCACGATCGAGCGGCTCTCGGAAATCTCGTCGGCGGTTGCCGCCGCCGTGGAAGAGCAGGGCGCGGCGACGCAGGACATCTCCCGCAACGTCCAGCAGGCCGCCCATGGCACGCAGCGCGTCTCGATCAATATCGGCGACGTCCAGCGCGGCGCCTCCGAGACCGGCTCGGCCTCCTCGCAGGTGCTCTCGGCGGCGCGCTCGCTGTCTTCAGACAGCAACCGGCTGAAGCAGGAAGTCGCGAAGTTCCTGAACTCGGTCCACGCCGCCTGACCGGCGCGGACCCGCAAAAGCAAAGGTCCACGCGCATGCGCGTGGACCTGCCATAGCGGCGTGGTGGGATGAGGACATCGCTCGCGCGCGCCACCGCTTGATGTCCGGAATACGGTGGTGTCTTCGTCGGCTTCTCCGTATTCGACACCGGTAAAATACAGCCGCAATTAACAATTGTTCCGCATTGTACGGCAGCGCAGCGCGATTCTCGCAGGCGTGGCTGCAATGATCAGTCGTTGCAATCGCGCCAAGGTCGTCGGCTGCTTCTGCTTTTCTGCTGCAATGGGTGGACAGTGATGCCGAGCTTGCGTTTGAGAATTCGGGGGCGTCTCTACGCCGGATTTTCGGTTCTCGTGGTCGTTGGTTTGATCATGGCCGCGGTTGCGGTCTGGAATTTGTGGGCCGTCCAGGGCCAGATGGCGCGGCTCTCCGCGCTCTCGGACAACACCGCCCGCGTTCAGGAAATCTCGATCAACCTCCAGGCGCTGCGGCGTGCCAATCTGCGTTACATCTATGACGCCAACGAGCCGGCCTTCAAGGAGGCTGCGGAGCGGGAGGCGGCGACGGCCGAGCTGTTGAGGGCCGCGGCCAAGTCGACGGTCTCCGAGGAGCGGCTCAAGATCTACAATGGCCTCGTCGGCGACGTCGACAAGATGAAGTCCCTGCGCGAGCGCATGGGCGCTGCCGTCAACGAGACGACGAAAGGCAAGGCCACTTTGCTCGCCGGCGGCGACGAGCTCACCGCTAACACCGGCAAGCTGGTCGAGGCCGCGGGTGCAACCGGCGACACCAGCGTGACCGCCCCCGTCGCCGATCTCGAATCCAAGATCCTCCTTGTTCGTGTCTCAAACTGGCGCTTCCTCGCCGTCCGGGACGCGAAGGGGCCGGCGACCTTCAGGACCAATGTCGATCGGGCGCAGCAAGCACTCAAGTCACTTGAGGGGGCCGGTCTGCCGGACGAGGTCAAGGCCGCGTTCGGGCCGATCAAGAGTTCACTTTCGACCTACAAGGGGGCCTTCGAGACGACATCCGCCGCAATCCTCCAGGCCGATGAAATCTACCGCAACGAGATCGCTCCCTTGATCAGCGATAGCGTCGACAAGCTCAAGGTGGCGGAGACCGGATTGAAGGCCGACTACCAGAAATCGCGCGCGGCCGCCG
The DNA here is from genome assembly GCF_056402655.1 of Bradyrhizobium sp. P3_C3. NCBI lineage: Bacteria > Pseudomonadati > Pseudomonadota > Alphaproteobacteria > Hyphomicrobiales > Nitrobacteraceae > Bradyrhizobium > Bradyrhizobium sp. P3_C3. The sequence continues at coordinate 12,122 of NZ_JBFUGY010000022.1, forward strand.
ATGGCGTCATTGCCAGCACGACCTGGATTCAGGAAGTCGCCGGCGGCCTTGCGGTCCTGTTCGGCGGCCTCGTCGCCTTCCTGATCGCGCGCAGCATCGTCGGACCGCTGACCACGATGACCCGGGCGATGGGAGCCCTCGCCGGTGGCGATCTCAAGGTTGAGATCCCCGGCCGCGGCAATCGCGACGAGATCGGCGAGATGGCCAAGGCGATCCAGGTGTTCAAGGAGAGCATGGTCGAGACCGACCGCCTGCGCCACGAGCAGGTCGAGGTCGAGGCGCGGCAGGCGGAGAGCCGCAAGGCCGACATGCGAAACCTGGCCAACCAGTTCGAACGAGCCGTCGGCGAGATCGTCGACACCGTGTCGTCGGCATCAAACGAGCTCGAGGCTTCCGCGGGCACCCTGACCACGACGGCCAGCCGCGCCCAGGATCTCTCGACGGAAGTCGCCAGCGCCTCCCAGGAGGCTTCGGCCAATGTGCAGGCCGTTGCCTCGGCGACCGAGGAGCTGTCCTCCTCGGTCTCGGAGATCGCCCGTCAGGTGCAGGAATCCGCCCGCATCGCCAGCGAGGCTGTGGGTCAGGCAACGCGGACCAACGAACGGGTCGGTGAGCTCTCCAAGGCCGCCGCCCGCATCGGCGACGTGGTCGAGCTGATCAGCACGATTGCCGGCCAGACCAATCTGCTGGCACTGAACGCGACGATCGAGGCGGCGCGTGCGGGCGAGGCCGGTCGCGGCTTTGCTGTGGTCGCCTCCGAGGTCAAGGCGCTGGCCGAGCAGACCGCGAAGGCCACGGGCGAGATCGCCCAGCAGGTCTCCGGCATCCAGGCCGCGACGGAGGAGTCGGTCGGCTCGATCCGGGAGATCAGCGGCACCATCGAGCGGCTGTCGGAGATCTCGTCGACGGTTGCTGCGGCCGTGGAAGAGCAGGGCGCCGCCACACAGGAAATCTCCCGCAACGTCCAGCAGGCCGCTCACGGCACGCAGCGCGTCTCGACCAATATCGGCGACGTGCAGCGCGGCGCCTCCGAGACCGGCTCGGCCTCCTCGCAGGTGCTCTCGGCGGCGCGCTCGCTGTCTTCAGACAGCAACCGGCTGAAGCAGGAAGTCGCAAAATTCCTGAGCTCGGTCCACGCCGCCTGAGCCGCAAACGCAAAAGGCCACGCGCATGCGCGTGGCCTCCAAGAGCTGCGTCGCGCGATCAGGCGACTTTCGTCGTCATGTGCTTGAACATGTTGGCGCGCGCCTCGTCGTCCATCTCGGCCTTGAAGGTGAATTTGTCCTTCAGGGCAATCGCACGCGCCGCTGCCGGCCGCGCCGAGATCTCGTCCACCAGCCGCTTCACGTTCGGGTAGCGCGCAAAGGCATCGTCGCCGAGCTTGAACGGCACCATCCGCGCCCAGCCCCACAGCGCCATGTCGACGATCGAATAGCCGTCGCCGACCATGTAGCTGCGGCCTTCAAGGTGACCGTCGAGAATCTTGTAGTGGCGATCGGTCTCGTACTGGTAGCGGTTATGCGCGTAGTCGTGGTTCTGGTCCTTCGGCGCAAAATGCTTGAAGTGCACGGCCTGGCCCGAATACGGCCCGACGCCGGTGGCAATGAACATCAGCCATGACAGCGTCTCGCCGCGGACGTTGGCGGCGGGGAGGAATTTGCCGGTCTTCTCGGCGAGGTAGAGCAGGATGGCGTTCGAGTCGAACACGATGGTGCCGCCATCGTCGATCGCCGGCACCTTGCCGTTCGGATTGATCTTCAGATAGTCCGGCGCGAACTGCTCGCCCGTGCGGGTGTCGATCTTGACCGGCTCGAAGGCCAGGCCGGCCTCTTCCAGATAAAGCGCGACCTTGGTCGGGTTCGGCGATCCGTTGAAATAGAATTTGAGCATGTTTGTCTCCCCGATTCCCTTCTTAGAGAATGAATGCAGCGTCGCGGCCTTCTGTGCCTGAACATGGCCTGGGAGAGCAACCGGCGAGTTTGCCGGGCGGTGTCTGCGCGGTACGCAGATCAGCCGGCGTAACAAGGGCCGATCGCCGCCGTAATGGCGGTTCAAGTCCGGCTGAGCCGTTCCCGCAGGAATTCGATGAAGCGCTGCGTCTTGGCTGGCAGCAGGCGCGTCTCGGTGACTGCGTAGACGGTGACGGGCGAGCCCTGCCATTGCGGCATGATGCGACGCAGCCGGCCATCCGCCACTTCGTCGGCCACGATCTCTTGCGGCAGAAAGGCGATGCCCATGTCGAGCGTTGCGAGGCGGCGGATCAGTCCCACGTTGTTGAGCCGAAAACGGCCGCCGACGTCGGTCTGCTCCATCTGCGTGCCGCTGTGTAACGTCCACGCACTCACCTTCGTCATGCACAGGCATTGATGATGGGTGAGGTCCGCAGGTTCATGCGGCTCGCCGTTGATGTCGAGATAGCGCGGCGAGGCGTAGAGATATCCCGGCATGCGGGCGAGCGGCCGCGCGATCATGTGGGACGGCTCTGATTCTCCGACGCGGATCGCCAGATCGAACGGCTCCGATACGAGATCGACACGTCGCGGCGTCAGGTCGAATTCGAAATCGATGTCGGGATATTGCTGCGCGAATTCGCCGATCAACGGTGCGAGGTAGGTGTTCGCGAAATCCACCGGCAGCGAGACGCGGAGCATGCCGCTCGGCTGCGCCAGCATCCCGTCCAGTTGCTCGTGCGCCAGGCGCGCCTCGTCCACGATGCGCTTGCAGCGCTCGAAGTAGATCTGGCCGGCTTCGGTCAATTCGATCTTGCGGGTCGTCCGGTTCAACAGGCGAAGCCCGATCTCCTTCTCCAGGAGATCGATCCGGCGCGACAGCGTCGAATTGGGCATGTCGAGGGTCTTGGCGGCGCGACGGAAGCCGCGGGCCTTCGCGACCTCCACGAACAGCGCCATATCGTTCAGCAACGCCATTTCATTATTCCATCAATGGATCAATCAGTTCCAATTTACGGTATTTATTCCATTGAGTGGAAGGTCCATCTGCCCTTTGCTGACATTGCAGGGCGAGCCATCCATGAAACGCGTAGAACTCGACAAGAACCTGAAGGTGAATCCGCCGGCGCTCGAAGGCCTCAGGCTCGCTGGATTGAATGTGGCGGTGATCGGCGGTACCGGCGGCATCGGCCGGGCGTTCAGCCGCCAATTGGCGGCCAAGGGGGCGCGTGTCATCGTCGTCGGCCAGACGTTCCGAGATCAGAACGTGCCGGGCATCGCATTCATGCAGGCCGATCTGAGCTTGATGCGGGAAGCCAGGCGGATCGGCCGTGAGCTTCCCGCCGAGACGCTCGACATCGTCGTCTTCACGACCGGCATCATGGCGGGGCCCAGGCGTGAGGTGACCACGGAAGGCATCGAACGCGATCTTGCCGTCAGCTATCTGAGTCGCTTCGTCATCCTGAACGCGATCGCCTCTCGTCTTGGAAAGGACAGGGCCACGGCCACATTCAAGCCTCGGATATTCGTCATGGGATTCCCCGGGACGGAGCAGAGGGCCGATGTCGGCGATCTGAATTCGGAACGGAGCTACAAACGGTTCGCAGCCCACTCGAACACCGTGGCGGGCAACGAAGTGCTGGTCCTCGAGGCCGCCAGGCGCTTTGCCGATGTCGATGTGTTCGGTCTCAATCCCGGCTTCGTGAAGACCGATATTCGCGCCAATCTGCTCGGGTCGCGTGCGCTCGTCTCGCTGATCAACTGGCTGACCAGCTTCATGATGGTCGAGCCGGACGCCTATGCCGAGCGACTGGTGCCGCTCCTGGTGTCGCCTGATCTCGACGGCCGCAGCGGTGTCATGTTCAACAACAAGGCCGAGGCGATCCTGCCGAGCCCTTCGTCTGCGGAGCGATCCTACGCGACGGCGCTCATGGATGCCTCCGATCGATTGATCGCACGTCTGGCGCCGTGAGGCCGCACCTCGACGCTCAACTGGAATAGACCAGGCCGACGACGGCGATGACGATCATCCCGGCGCCGACAGCGTCCAGCCGCATCGCGAGCCGCGTGGCGGCGTGCATGCTGGAGGCCCGCGCCTTGCGCTCCGATCCGCGCGCGTAGCCGTGTACGATGACGTCGTGATTGAAATTGTCATGCGCCTCGTTGCTGCTGGCGAGCCCGACGCAGACCATCAGCACGCCGAAGATCGCGAGGCCGAAAAAGCCGAGCAGGGCGATCAGGAACATAGGAAACATGCCGAGCAGGAAGATCGGCAGCAGCGGCACCAGCAGCAATGTCTCGGACTGTCGTCGCATGGGAGCCGGACCGGTCAGGACGGGGCTGATCGGTGAAATCTAGTCCTGACTGTGGCGGCATTCAAGGAGCCGTAGGGTGGGCAAAGGCGCGAAGCGCCGTGCCCACCGCGTCGCTTGCGGCATATTCCAAGGTGGTGGGCACGCTTCGCTTTGCCCACCCTACGGGACCGCGGAGAAAACTACTCCGCCCCGATCCCCGCACGGATCTCGGCGCGGAACTCGTCGATCAGCTTGAGACCTTTCTTGGTCTCGACATGCCAGAAGGTCCAGCCGTTGCAGGCTTGCGCCCCTTGCGCCACCGCGCCGATGCGATGGATCGAGCCGACCTTGTCGCCGAACATGATGGCGCCGTCGGCACGCACCAGCGCACCGAGCTTCTTCTTGGCGTCGAACAGCTTTGTGCCGGGCATGATCATGCCGCGCTCGATCAGCTCGGAGAACGCGACCCGCGGCGCTTCGCGCGCGGTCATGAACGGGGCGAGGCTTTCTTCCGGCAGCGGCTCGATCGCAGCGATGCGGGCTTCCGCCGCCTTGGCATAGGTCTTGTCGCGCTCGAAGCCGATATAGGAGCGGCCGAGACGCTTGGCGACAGCACCCGTGGTGCCGGTGCCGTTGAAGGGATCGATCACGAGATCGCCGGGCTTCGACGACGACAGCAGCACGCGCGCGAGCAGGCCTTCCGGCTTCTGCGTCGGATGCACTTTCTTGCCGTCGGCGCCCTTGAGGCGCTCCTCGCCGGTGCAGAGCGGGATCAGCCAGTCGGACCGTGCCTGCACGTCTTCGTTCGCCGCCTTCAGCGCTTCGTAGTTGAACGTGTAGCCCTTGGCCTTCTCGTCGCGCGCGGCCCAGATCATGGTCTCGTGCGCGTTGGTGAAGCGGCGGCCGCGGAAATTCGGCATCGGGTTCGACTTGCGCCAGACGATGTCGTTCAGGAGCCAGAAGCCGAGGTCCTGCATGATCGCGCCGACGCGGAAGATGTTGTGATAGGATCCGATCACCCAGATCGTCGCCGACGGCTTCATCGCGCGGCGGGCGGCAAGCAGCCAGGCGCGGGTGAAATCGTCATAGGCGGAGAACGAATCGAACTTGTCCCAGTCGTCGTTGACGGCATCGACATGGGATTCGTCGGGGCGCTTCAGATCGCCCTTGAGCTGGAGATTGTAGGGCGGATCGGCGAACACGAGGTCGACCGAACCGGCCTGAAGCTTCGACATCTCGGCGACGCAATCACCGAGGATGATGCTGTGCGAAGCGGACTCAAAATTTGTGCGGGGCGCCCTTGCAGACGCCCCGCGACGCGACACTACCATGACTCAAGAACTCTGACTCAGGCGACGCTGTCGGCGACGCGGGACCAAACAACCGACTGACCGTTACAATGGAGCGGCAAAGTAAAAATCGACTTAACCCGCCGCTTTCGTGAGCATCCCTCGCATCGCGCATGGCGCGCGTTTCGCTCTGCGCATTCGTCGTGTTTTCCAGTGTATTTCGTATTTCTTCGCGTTGCGGGAGCAGTCAGGTCGCCAAATTTCTCTCGGAAAAAATTGCACGACCCCGGAAAAAATTGCTGGCATCGGCATGCTGTCGCACTAGGCAATAATTGCCGAGCGGGATATTGATTAACGCATTGGAAATTTTACGTGTGTGGCGCGTTGAGCTTTCGCGCTTCTGCGCCCAAATGACGCCAATTGAGGACTGAGGGAAACCCGCCATGCGTTATGATGATTTCCGCCGCAGCGACGACATTGAGGATCGCCGCGACGGCGGTGGCGGCATGGGCGGCGGCGGAGGCGGGTTCGGCCTGCCGATGGGCGGCGGCGGTCTAGGCATCGGCACCATCATCGTGCTCGGCCTGGTCGGTTATGCCTTCGGCATCGATCCGCGCATCCTGATCGGCGGCGCCGAGATCCTCACCGGCGGCGGCCAGGCGCCTTCCTACCAGACCGATCGTCAGTCGACCTCCGCCAAGCGCGGCGCGCCGACCGACGAGATGGGCAGCATGATCTCCGGCATCCTCGGCGAGATCGACGACCGCTGGAGCGAAATCTTCCAGGCCAGCGGCCAGTCCTACACCGGTCCGAAGGTCGTGCTGTTCCGCAACGTCACCAATGGCGGCCGCTGCGGCCGGGCAGAGTCGGCGATGGGGCCGTTCTACTGTCCGCCGGATCGTACCATCTTCCTAGACACCAGTTTCTTCCGCGAGGTCGAGACGCGCTTTCGCGGCTGCTCCGGCAAGTCCGCCTGCAACTTCACCACCGCCTATATCATCGCGCATGAGGCCGGCCATCACATCCAGAACCTGCTCGGCATCATTCCGCGCGTGACGCGGCTGCAGCAGCAGGCCGGCAGCAAGGCCGAGGCCAATGCGCTCCAGGTGAAGGTCGAATTGCAAGCCGATTGCCTGTCCGGCGTCTGGGTCAATCGCGAGTCGAAGAAGCGTCCGAACTTCCTCGAGCCCGGCGACATCGACGCCGCGTTGACCACGGCGAGCGCGATCGGTGACGACACGCTGCAACGCCAAGCCACGGGACGCGTCGTGCCCGATTCCTTCACGCACGGCTCGGCGGCGCAACGCAAACAGTGGTTCATGACCGGCTACCAGCAGGGCACCGTCCAGGCCTGCAATACGTTCGGCAACGGGTCGTAGTCGCCAGGACTTCGTGCCCCGGACGCAGCGCAGCGCTTCTTCAGCGGTGCGCTGCAGAGCCGGGGCCCACAATGCCGGTCTCTCAGCTCTGGGTCCCGGCTCTGCGACGCACCGCTGACGCGCGGCATCGCGTCCGTGACACGAGAGGAAGGACCAATGGCCTCCATCGACGAGTCAAAACAATTCATCCCGCTCAACATCGCGGTGCTCACCGTCTCTGACACGCGCGCGCTCGCCGACGACAAGTCCGGCCAGACGCTGGCCGACCGCCTCACCGCGGCGGGCCATCATCTCGCTGCACGCGAGATCGTCACCGACGACGTTGAGGCGATCCGCGCCGTCGTCCGCCGCTGGATTGCTGATGCCGGCATCGACGTCGTCATCACCACCGGCGGCACCGGTTTTACCGGACGCGACGTCACGCCGGAGGCGATCGAGCCGCTGTTCGAGAAGCGCATGGACGGCTTCTCGATCGCCTTCCACATGCTGAGCCACGCCAAGATCGGGACGTCGACGATCCAGAGCCGCGCCACCGCCGGCGTCGCCGGCGCCACCTACATCTTCTGCCTGCCGGGCTCGCCCGGCGCCTGTCGCGACGGCTGGGACGGCATCCTCGCGGCCCAGCTCGACTACCGCACGCGCCCCTGCAATTTCGTCGAGATCATGCCGCGCCTGGACGAGCATCTGCGAAGGGCAAAGGCGCAGGGCGCGACGGTGTAAGTGCGGACGCTGATGATTTTTCTTCCCTTCCCCCCTCATGTCCGCCGAAGCCTTGGCGAAGGCGGATGTGGGGGAAGGTGGCGCGAAGCGCCGGATGAGGGGTATCTATCGGCGAGTGCGATGCGAGAGAGTTGCGTCCGTAGAGACATACCCCTCACCCAAGTGAGTTCGCATCTCCCAGCGTCGCAGCCCTCTCCCGCAAGGGGAGAGGGCACAATCATGCGCATCGCGCCCGCTGCGCCAGTGATAGCGACTAGCTCTTCCGTCGCAGCGAGCCCCACACCACGCGCCACATAGTCCGGCACGCTTCCGCGTGCAGCCGTCGTGCGCGGCGCTTGTAGAGATCGACGAGCTCTCCCGTGATGAGTGCGTGCCGCCGCATCAGAGATCGCGCTCCCAGGTTTCGCCGGTGAGGTTCTGGCCAAAACTGCGATGCGGCTCGGTGGCGGTCAGCTTGAAACCTGCATCCTGATAGATTTTTCGCGCGGCGACCAAATTGCTCTGCGTCCACAGCGTCATCCGCCGATAGCCGCAGGCGCGCGCGAAAGAGACGCATTCGGCGACCAGCCGCTGGCCTAGCCCCTGTCCGCGTGCGGCCGGATCGAGCAGCAACAGGCGCAGCTTGGCGACGTCGTCGCTAGCCTTGACCAGAAATACCGAGCCGACCGGCCGGCCCTCGATGTCGGCGATCCAGCAGCGCTCGCGCGAGGCATCGTAGGAGGTCATGTATTTGGCGACGATCTCGGCCACCAGCGCCTCGAAGCCGGAGTCGAAACCGTATTCGCTGGCGTAGAGCGCGCCGTGGCTCTGCACCACCCAGCCCATGTCGCCCGGGCGGGGCTCGCGCAGGGTCGCGCGCGGGGATGGCGTGCGCGGCATGGCGAGCAGCCGCTCGATCGTCTCCATCGCACCGGTGAGCTTGCTGCGCTCCTCGCCCGGCAGCGGCCGCAGCATCGCGGCGACGTCGTCCTGGGACGAGCGTTCGAGCCTGGCGAACGCCTGGCGGCCCTTCGCGGTCAGGCTCAGCTGAACCTGCCGGCGGTCGCTCGGAAGCGGCTTGCGCGCGATCAGGCCGCTCTCGTCGAAGTTCTGCACGATGCGGCTGAGATAGCCGGCGTCAAGCCCGAGTGCGATACCGATCTCCTTGGCCGACTGCTCGCCACCATGGGCCAGCTCGTAGAGCACGCGCGCCTCGCTCAGCGAGAACGGGCTCTTCAGGAGTTGTTGGTCGAGCACGCCGAGCTTCTGGGTGTAGAAGCGGTTGAAGGCGCGAACCGCCTCGACCTGGTCGTCAGCGACCTGTTCGGTCGAAGAGGGGCCGGATGGCGAAGAGCTGGATGACGAAAGGGCTGATGGCATGGGTCACCTCAATACTTGCCATTGTCAAACAATTATTTGACTTTGGCAAGTATCAGATCGGTGACGTCAGCCGACTATGACGATCCGGCTGCGCAGCATGGTCCGGGACGAGCGGCCGAGCCGCCGGAGCAGCCGCGCCTCGGAACGGCGGGCCTGGGGCGGGTAGCCGCCGATCCGGTCGTAATGATCGCGCGCGATCAAAAGTCCCTGATCGCCGAGGGGGCCGACGAGCTTGCGCACCACGGCACGGAGCATGTCGCGGAATCCGGTATCGGCGTAGGGCGAGCGCGCGTAGCGGAACACCGCCGCACGATCCCGGCCACTGGTCGCGACGGCCTGGATGAATTGGGTGGTCTCCTCGATCCAGCCGGTTTCCAGCACCGCGCCGGCGGGGAGGAACATCAGCCACGGCGAACGGGCCTGGAGCGCGCCGGCGGCAAGCGCGGCGCCCTGCGAGGATCCCTCGAAGCCGATGAAACGGCAGCCTGCAACGTCCGCAACGCGCTCGATGACGCCGTTGCGGGTGCCGTCGACCAGCAGCACTTCGCGGATGACGCCCGCGGCGGCGCCGGGCACCAGCGCGGCGAGGGTTGCGACCGCCGTCTGTTCGACGCCTTCGGTCGGAATGATGACGCTCAGCATGATTGAGGCTTCGGTGTCCGCACTTCGGGAGAAGCGTAGCTCGTTATGATATTGTCATAAACACGCGGCATCGCCGAGTGCAACTTTTGGACGGCGCTTCGGTCTGCAATGGTAAGCCACGGGCAGTCCATCGCACCCGAATATGTCGCACGCGGGGTGGCGTTGTTGCCGAATGTTTCGGCGAATCTCGTTTTCGTGAACCTCAAACGGGGCATTCTCTGCCGATAGGATCGGGACGAGGACGGCAGGTCCGCAAGGCTGCACCGGCAGTCTGACACAAACCTTGCGACGGGAAAAACGTGCAACGCTCGCCGCGCAAAGTGAGATAGTCCAGTGAACGCAGATCAACTTCCCGTTGGCATAACGCCAACATCGCCGAAGCCGGAAGCCGCGCCGATCTTGCGGATTCGCGCCGTGATGCTGGGCGAACGCATCAATCCGTCCGGGCTCGAGCTTGGCGCACCTGTCTCCTCGACGCCTGCTGCCTTCCGCGTCCATGCCGGGCTCGTCGTGATCTTCCGCTACGGCGTCGTGGTGCTGATCGGCCTCCTCCCTTCGGAGGAGAAGGTGCTGATCGACAGCCTGAAACCGCGGGTGACCGGCGAGCTCAGCCCTTTTGAAGAGGAGATCGCACAGGCGCAGCTCTGCAAGGATGAGAACGCCGAGGCGATCCAGCCCGGCGGGCCGATCTGCCTCGCCAAATTCTCCGACGATCGGCTGCTGATCGTTGCGGACGCGCTCGCCAAGAGCACCTCGCTCGCCCGCGACGAGCGCCGCGTCGCCGCGGTTTTCGACGTGATCGAGCCCTTCGCGCGGGGGCTCGCTGAGCAGGGCCGCACGCCGCCCCGGCGCAAGGGCATCCTGCAACTGATCGGCAATGCGCTTCTGGTCCAGCAGCGCGTCGCCGGCCGTGTCGCGGTGGCCGAGAAACCGGACGTGCTCTGGGAGAAGCCCGAGCTCGACCGTCTCTATGCCCGTCTCGAAGACGAGTACGAATTGAAGGAGCGCCTCGACACGCTCGAGCGCAAGCTCACCGCGGTCTCGGAAACCGCCAACGCGCTGACCGACATCATCGACACCCAGCGCTCGCTGCGTCTGGAAATCGCAGTCGTGGTGCTGATCGTGATCGAGGTCGTGATCGGGTGCATCCAGATCCTGTCGGGCACGCATTAGATCGGCCTGAGATCGGCCTGCACGCCACTGTGCGGGCGGGGAACCGTCGTTCATGTAGATGAACGTTGATCCAAATCAAAGGCACGAAGCTCCAGCGCACGAGACTTCGATCGGACCCGCGGTCAACGCGATGTGCAGCTGTCCGCGGCTTCCTCCCTCGAAGAAGGAGTACGCTGATGTTGCGTCAAGCTCTCATCGCTTCGGCAGCCGCAGCTATGCTGCTTGTCGCCTTCACTCCCGATGACGCATCTGCCCGCGGCGGTCGCGGCGGCGCCATGCGCGCAGGAGGTTTCCACGGCGGTGCCGTGCGGGCAGGAGGCTACCGCGGGGGCGCGGTCGCGGCGCGTGGATATCGGGGCGGTGCTGTCGCCGTGCGCGGCGGGCGTTACGGCTATCGGGGCGCTTATGCAGGGTATCGCGGATATCGTTACGGCGTCGGTGCGGCGGCAGTGGGGGCCGCGGCGATCGGCGCAGCTGCGACGGGGGCCTACTACCGCAGCGGCTGCGGCTATGACGCTTACGGAAACTATGTTTGCCCGGGCGGGTACTCTCCGTACTGAGCGGAGCGACGTAGTTGGCCCATGGTGCTCGAAGCGCTGGCGAAATCGTTTGCTTTGCGCACCATGGTCCTTTCGACAGTGGCGCAGCAGCGCTGCGACAGGTCATGGCCCGACAAGTCATGGCCCGCTGAAATTCTCCCACGGGGGAGAAGGGAAAGATGCAGCGGTCGACCGGGCTTTCATTTCGCTCGCAGCACAGCCGCGCAATGCCGAGCGATCGTCAGCTCCTCATTCGTCGGAATGACGAACACATTGACGGTGCTGCCACTGCTGCTGATCCGCTCGCGTGCCGCGTCATTCACACCCGCGTCAATATGCACGCCGAGCCACCCGAGCCGCTCACCAATCGCGGTGCGGATTTCCTTCGCATGCTCGCCGATGCCGCCGGTGAAGACCAGACAGTCCAGCCCGCCCAGCGTGGTCGCCATCACCGCGACCTGCTGCGCCGCACGGAAGGTGAAGAGCTCGACCGCCTGCCGCGCCGCAGCCTCACGGCTCGCCAGCAGCGTGCGCATGTCGGCAGAGATGCCGGAGACGCCGAGCAGGCCTGACTCGTGATAGAGCAGGTGCTGGACATCCTCGACCGACATCCTCTCGTGCTGATGCAGATAGAGCAGCACGCCGGGATCGATGGTGCCGCTCCGGGTGCCCATCACGAGGCCATCGAGCGGCGTCAGCCCCATCGTGGTGTCGACGCTGCGGCCATCGCGCAACGCGCACAGGCTGGCGCCATTGCCGAGATGCGCGATGACGGTGCGCTTGGCAACGAACTGCGGCGCGATTTTCGCGAGGCGCCCCGCGACATATTCGAACGAGAGGCCGTGAAAGCCGTAGCGCCGGATACCGCGCTCTTCATAGCGCCGCGGGATGGCGAAGCGGCTCGCGGGTGGCGCCATGCTGTGATGAAAGGCGGTGTCGAAACATGCGATCTGTGCCAGGTCGGGCTTTATTGCCCTGATGGTGCGGACTGGTTCAAGGCACCGCGGCTGGTGCAGCGGCGCCAGTGGCGTCAGTGCGTCCAGCTTTGCGTAGACGTCGTCAGTCAGCTCAACCGGGCCCGAATAATCCGGCCCGCCATGAACGATGCGGTGACCGACGGCGCGCAGGCGGTGGTCGGCAAAACGCTCCTCGATGAAGCCGAGCACCTCCGCGAACAGATGACCGCTGTCCGCATCGGATGCTTCCCTCTGCGTCTCGAACAGGTCTCCGCCCGCAGGGCTTTTCACCACGAGCCGCGGCTTCGCCTCATGCTCGTCGAGCAGGCCCTTGCACAGCAGGGCAGGCTCGTCCGCCGCGATGTCGAACAGGCCGAACTTGATGCTCGACGAGCCCGAGTTGAGGACCAGGATCGACGCCGTCATGACGTCAACCCGTCTTGCCCGGCCAGACCCAGTCGCGGATTTCAGGCATGTCCTCGCCGTGTTCGCGCACATAGTGCGAATGTTCGATCAGCTTGTCGCGGAACTGCTGTTGCACCTGCGCGGCCCTGGTTGCCAGACCCGGCACGCGCGCGATCGCCTCGATCGCGAGGTGATAGCGGTCGAGCCCGTTGAGCACGACCATGTCGAATGGCGTCGTCGTGGTGCCTTCCTCGGCGAAGCCGCGCACATGCATTCCGGCATGGTTGGTGCGGTTATAGGTGAGACGGTGGATCAGGTAGGGATAACCGTGATAGGCGAAGATCACGGGCTTGTCTGATGTGAACAGGCTGTCGAAGTCACGGTCGGACAGGCCGTGCGGGTGCTGGTCCTTCGGCTGCAGCGTCATGAGGTCGACGACGTTGACGACGCGGATCTTCAGGTCGGGCAGCGCCTTGCGCAGCAGATCGACGGCGGCGAGCGTCTCCAGTGTCGGCACGTCGCCGGCGCAGGCCATCACGACGTCGGGCTCGCCATCCGCATCCTCCGTGCCAGCCCAGGTCCAGATGCCGATGCCGGCATCGCAATGCGTGGCGGCGTCCTGCATCGATAGCCATTGTGGGGCTGGCTGCTTGCCGGCGACAATGACGTTGATGCGGTCATAAGTGCGCAGGCAGTGATCGGCGATCCACAACAGCGTGTTGGCATCAGGCGGAAAGTAGATGCGGACGATGTCGGCCTTCTTGTTGGCGACGAGATCGACGAAGCCGGGATCCTGATGGCTGAAGCCGTTATGGTCCTGCCGCCAGACATGCGAGGTCAGGAGATAGTTGAGCGAGGCGATCGGTCGCCGCCAGGGCAGATGTCGCGTCACCTTCAGCCATTTGGCGTGCTGGTTGAACATGGAATCGACGATGTGGATGAAGGCCTCGTAGCAGGAGAACAAGCCGTGCCGTCCGGTGAGCAGATAGCCCTCGAGCCAGCCCTGGCAGAGATGTTCGCTCAAAACCTCCATCACGCGGCCGTCCTGTGCGAGATGCACGTCGTAAGGCTCCGTCGGCTCCATCCAGACCCGTTCCGTCGCCTCGAACACGGCGTCGAGCCGGTTTGACGCGGTCTCGTCCGGGCCCATGATGCGGAAGTTGCGCGTCTCGGCGTTGAGGCGGATGACGTCGCGCAAAAATTTGCCGAGCTCACGCGTCGCTTCGCCCGTCACACCGCCCGGCTGCGGCACCTCCACGGCAAAACTGCGGAAGTCCGGCAGCTTCAGCTCCTTCTTCAGCAGGCCGCCATTGGCGTGCGGATTGGCGCCCATGCGCCTGTTACCTTCGGGCGCCAGCGCCTGAAGCTCGGGAACAAGCGCGCCGCTGCCGTCGAACAGCTTTTCGGGCTCGTAGCTGCGCATCCAGTCTTCGAGGATTTTCAGATGTGCCGGGTTCTCGCGACAGCTCGCAACGGGAACCTGATGCGCGCGCCAAAAGCCCTCGACCTTCTTGCCGTCGACCTCCTTCGGGCCGGTCCAGCCCTTCGGGCTGCGCAGCACGATCATCGGCCAACGCGGCCGCTCGACGCTTTGACAGCCGTCGCGGGCATGCTGCTGGATCGAGCGGATGCTGCCGAGCGCGACGTCGAGCGCGTCCGCCATGGCCTGGTGCATCAATTCAGGATCGTCGCCCTCGACGAACAGCGGCTCGTGGCCGAACCCGCGGAACAGGTCGCGGATCTCCGCGTCGCGCATCCGTCCGAGCACGGTCGGGTTCGCGATCTTGTAGCCGTTGAGATGCAGGATCGGCAGCACAGCGCCGTCATGCGCGGGATTGAGGAACTTGTTCGAGTGCCACGACGCCGCGAGCGGGCCGGTTTCGGCCTCGCCATCGCCGACGACGCAGGCGACGACCAGGTCGGGATTGTCGAATGCGGCGCCATAGGCGTGCACCAGCGCGTAGCCGAGCTCGCCGCCTTCGTGGATCGAGCCCGGCGTTTCCGGCGCCGCGTGGCTCGGAATGCCGCCGGGGAAGGAGAACTGCCTGAAAAGTTTTCGCAATCCGTCCGCATCGCGCGCGACGTCAGGATAGATCTCGCTGTAGCTGCCCTCGAGATAGGTGTTGGCCACCATGCCTGGGCCGCCATGGCCGGGACCGCAGATATAGAGCACGCTGACATCGAGCGCGCGGATGACGCGGTTCAGATGGGCGTAGATGAAGTTCAAACCGGGCGTCGTGCCCCAATGGCCGAGCAAGCGCGGCTTGATGTGTTCCGGCCGCAACGGCTCGCGCAGCAGCGGATTGTCGAGCAGATAGATTTGCCCGACAGAGAGGTAGTTCGCGGCGCGCCAATAGCGATCGAGCAGATCGAGGTCGCTGCTCCCTGAGGCCGATTGTCGTTGATTTGTCATGTTCCTGCTGACTTTCACCCAGCGATCGTCACCAACTTTGTTCCGGTGCGATTGATCCCTGTCCGGCATCGAACAGGATCGCCGCGACGGGTGTGTTGCGTGAGGTCAAAGGACCGCGCCCGAAATTTGGGCGGCTACTGTGCATGGGGTTGTTTTTCAGTTTTTTGTTTGTGTTCTTGATTTGTTCCTTTGGCGTGCTATCTTGGCTTCATGAGTCCAGCATCCTCTCATGCTCTCAAGCACCCGCCGGTCACGGCGCCCTCCGAGCCGGCGGGTGCGGACTCTGATTTTCCCGAACTGGCGGTCGCAATCGACAAGCAGCGCAGGCGAGGGCGGGGCGCCCAGTCCAATGCCAGTGGCCGCTTCGAGGCCGAGGCCCGCGTCGCCTTCGACGATGGCTGGCAGAGCCTGGAGGAGCTGCCGCCGTTCAAGACCAGCGTTGGCGTCGACGCCTCGCGCAAGGTGATCACCCGCAACGAATCCCCCGATATCGGCTTCGACCGCTCGATCAATCCCTATCGCGGCTGCGAACACGGCTGTGTCTATTGCTTCGCGCGGCCGACGCACGCCTATCTCGGCCTGTCGCCGGGGCTCGACTTCGAGTCAAAGCTGTTTGCCAAGCCAGATGCGCCTTCGCTGCTCGAGAAGGAGCTGGCCGCGACCGGCTACGAGCCGCGGATGATCGCGATCGGCACCAACACCGATCCGTATCAGCCGATCGAGCGCGAGCGCAAAATCATGCGTGGTATTCTCGAAGTGCTGGAGCGCGCCGGCCATCCGGTCGGCATCGTCACCAAGTCGGCGCTGGTGGTGCGCGACATCGACATTCTCGCGCGGATGGCCAAGCGCAACCTCGCCAAGGTCGCGATCTCGGTCACCTCGCTCGATCCAAAGCTCGCGCGCACCATGGAGCCGCGCGCGGCGACGCCGCCGAAGCGGCTGGAGGCGCTGAAGCAGCTCTCGGAGGCCGGCATTCCCACCACCGTGATGGTTGCGCCCGTGATCCCCGCGCTGAACGATTCCGAGATCGAGCGCATTCTCGATGCCGCCGCCCATGCCGGCGTCAAGGAAGCCTCCTATGTGCTGTTGCGGCTGCCGCTGGAGGTTCGCGATCTCTTCCGCGAATGGCTGATGGCCAATTATCCGGACCGCTACCGCCACGTCTTCACCCTGATCCGCGACATGCGCGGCGGCCGCGATTACGACGCGAAATGGGGCGAGCGGATGAAGGGCACCGGACCGATGGCCTGGACCATCGGCCGCCGCTTCGAGATCGCCTGCGACAGGCTTGGGCTGAACAAGCGGCGCTCCAAGCTGACGACGGATCACTTTGCGAGGCCGGAGCGGAACGGCGATCAGCTCAGCCTGTTCTGATCGGGAAACGGAAGAGGCGTAGCATGAGCCAGGAACTTACCGCGCCGGTGCCGCGGCTCACCGTCATCACACTGGGTGTGAGCGACATTCGTGCCAGCATCGCCTTCTATGACGCGCTCGGCTTCGCGCGTCGGCTGAAGGCGACCGGCGAGGCGGTTGCGTTCTACGATACCGGTGGTCCGGTACTGGCCCTGTTTCACTGGGACAAACTCGCGGCCGACGCCAAGTTACCGGACAATCCGAGGCCAGCGACCTTCCGCGGCATGACGCTCGCCTGGAACTGCGCCACGCGCGACGAGGTCGATGCGGTTCTGGTCTTCGCCGTTGGCAAGGGCGCGGCGCTGCTGAAAGCGGCGCATGAGACCGACTACGGCGGTTATTCCGGCTATTTCGCCGACCCCGACGGCCATCCCTGGGAGGTCGTGGTCGCGCCGGGCATCGAGGTCGGAGAGGACCGGCGGGTGCATCTGGCGGAGTAGGCGGCTGGTCTGAATAACGGGAATTGTCCGGGGTTCCCGGTTGCGCCGGCCGGGCCGCTTGCGCACGATCCCGGCCATGATTCGGGACAAGTCCACCAGGAAGCCGGCCAAAGACGCGCCAGAGAAGGGCGCGCCGAAGAAGGATGCCTCCAAGAAGGCAGCGCCTGTGAAGGCGGCCAAGGGGGCGGCCGTTAAGGCCCCGGCCGGTAGGCAGGGCGCCATCATCGCCGTCGCATCGCCGACCTTCCGCCGCGAGCGCGCGCTGATCAAGCGCGGCATCTGGCCGGTTGCCGGCTGCGACGAGGCCGGCCGCGGGCCGCTGGCTGGTCCCGTAGTAGCAGCCGCCGTGATTCTGGATCCCGACCGCATTCCCCGCGGCATCGACGATTCCAAGCGCCTGACGGCCGAGGAGCGGGAAAGGCTGTTCGACAAGATCTGCGCCACCGCGCAGGTCTCGGTCGCCGTCGCCTCGCGCTCCCGGATCGACCGCGACAACATCCTGCGTGCCTCGCTGTGGGCGCTGAAGCGCGCCGTGGTGGCGCTGCCCGACGCGCCGCGTCATGTGTTTGTCGACGGCCGCGATCGGCTCGACACCGCCTGCGACTGCGAGGCCGTGATCGGCGGCGACGGCATCGTCCTGTCCATCGCCGCAGCCTCGATCATCGCCAAGGTGACGCGAGACCGGCTGATGTGCGCGCTGGCGCAGGACTGCCCCGGCTATGGCTTCGAGCAGCACAAGGGCTACGCCGTCCCGGATCACCTCGACGCGCTCGACCGCCTCGGTCCCACCGTCCACCACCGCAGCTTCTTCGCCCCCGTCGCCGCGGCGCGTGCCAAGCACATGCCTTGGACCGTCGAGCCGGTACGGGACCTGTTCGCGGTGACCGAGATGGAAGTGCAGGTGGAAGCAAGCGTTGAAATTGATGCGTCAGCGGGCCTGTAGGGCAGACGGTCGTTGCCACAACGCGCAGCGCCCTTTATCAAAACAGATGTGAGCGAATAGGGCCGGCTGGACGGGTTGGCTGCATCTTTCGGACGTTGCATGCGGTTTACCTCCCTGGTCATCGAGCTCATTCGCGCCCGGCCGCGGCTGATCGTGTGGATCGCCGTGCTGCTCCAGGCCGCGATGTGGCTGTTCGTGGCGCTGGTGTTCTATCGCAGCCCGCCCGGCACGCTCGCGACCCTGCTCGCGTTCGGCCGCGAATACCAGGTCGGCACCGATCTCGGGCCGCCCTTGCCGGTCTGGCTCGCCGACATCGCCTATCGCGCCGCGGGCGGCCACGTGTTCGGCGTCTATGTCCTCGCCCAGCTCTGCGAGGTCGCGACCTTCATCGCGCTCTATCATCTCTCCCGCGCCGTGGTCGGCTCACAGCAGGCGGTGCTCGCCGTGCTGCTGACCATGACGGTGCTGGCCTTTTCCTCGCCGGCGCTCGACTTTGGCCCGCTGGTGCTGGCACGGCCGCTCTGGGCGCTGCTTCTCTTGCATTCCTGGCAGATCATCGGCCAGCGCCGTGGCAATGCCTGGTTCGCCTGGTCGATCGAAGCGGGCCTCCTGCTGCTGACGACGCCCGCGGCGATCTTCCTTCTCCTCCTGCTCTTCGTCTTCGCGATCTCGACCGCCGGCGGACGCCGGACGCTACGCGCGCTCGATCCGCTGTTCGCGCTGATCGTCGTCGCCGTGCTGGCGCTGCCCTATGCGGTCTGGCTGATGCGCGCCGAGACACTTGTCATGCCGACCCTGCCCGAGGTCGCCGCGCTGAACGCCCGCGCGCTGCACGCGGCGTGGCTGCTCGGCGGGCTCGCGCTTGGCGCGGCGGCGATCCCGGCGCTGACCTTTCTCAATAGCGGCCTGTTCGTCGCCAAGGGCGAGGAAGCGCCGATCATCTACCGGCCGCCGGTCGAGCCGCTCGCGCACAACTTCGTCTATTTCTTCGCGCTGGCGCCTGCGCTCGGCGCGGTCCTGATCTCCGGCCTGCTCGGGCTCGATGCCGTCGTCGGCGGCGCCGGCGTCGTGCTGGTCATGTCGGGGCTTGCCGTGGTCGTGACGGCCGGCGACCTCATCGCGATGCGCCGCGCGCGCGTGCTGCGGACGGTGTGGGCTGCCGCCGTCGTGGCGCCCGCAGCCGGCGTCGTGCTCGCCGTGCTGTTTCTGCCCTTGACCGGCGCCAACGAGATTGCGACCTCGATGCCGGCGCGCGCGATCTCGGATTTCTTCGACGAGAGCTTTGCCCGCCGCACCAATCATCGCCTGCGCGCGGTCGCCGGCGAGACCCAGCTTGCGAGCCTGATCACGCTGCATTCCGGCCGGCCGCATCTCTTCATCGATGCCCAGCCCGCGCGCACGCCGTGGATCAATCAGGCCAAGTTCAGCGAGACCGGCGGCGTCGTGGTCTGGCGCGCCTCCGACACCGCCGGCACCCCGCCACCCGAAATCCTCGCGCGCTTTCCCGGCATCGTTCCGGAAGTGCCGCGCGCGTTCGAATGGCTGGTGACCGGCCGCCAGCAGCTGCTGCGCATCGGCTGGGCCATCGTGCGGCCGAAGGGGACGTAGCGACAAACGCTGAAATCGTAGGGTGGGCAAAGGCGCAACGCGCCGTGCCCACCGTCAAGTCTATCCGTCGTCGACCTAGAGATGGTGGGCACGCTTCGCTTTGCCCACCATACGACAGCTCGCTATCACGCCAGCACCTTCGCGATCGCGCGCAGATCCTGCCAGGCCAGCCGCTTGTACGACGGTGAGCGCAAGAGATAGGCCGGGTGGAATGTCGGCAGCGCGCGGATGGTGCGCCCACCCGTCTCGTAGTCGAACCAGCGGCCGCGGGTGCGCATGATGYCCTCGCGCGTCGACAGCAGCGTCTGCGTTGAGGGATTGCCGAGCGTCACCAGCACGTCGGGATTCACCAGCTCGATCTGGCGCTGGATGAACGGCAGGCAGATCTGCGTTTCCTGCGGCGTCGGCGTGCGGTTGCCGGGCGGCCGCCAGGGAATCACGTTGGCGATGTAGGCGGTGGTGCGGTTGAGCCCGATCGCGCCGATCATGAGGTCGAGCAGCTTGCCGCTGCGCCCGACGAAGGGCAGCCCCTCGATGTCCTCGTCGCGCCCCGGCGCCTCGCCGACGAACATGATGCGCGCCTGCGGATTGCCGTCGGCGAACACCAGCCGCGTCGCGGTATGCTTCAGCGCGCAGCCTTCAAAATTCTGCATCAGTTCGCGCAGTGCCTCGAGCGTCGGCGCGGTACGCGCGGCCTCGCGCGCGGAGGCGATCGCAATGTCCGGCGCAGGTGCGGCCTCGCCGCGCATCACCGCTGGCGCGGCAACAGGCCGTGGTGCCTCGACCGGAGGTGCGGCGCGTGGGGCCGGCGGCGGAGCATCCAATTCCGCCAGGCGGTCGACAGGTTCCTCCGCGAGCGCGCAATCGACCCCGGCCTCCAGATAGAAGGCGAGAAGCTCTCGGACGGTGGGTGCGGGTTCGGGGATCATTTGGAAAGTCAGACTTTTACTATATCAGTTTGGGGTGCCTTGCATCCCAGTGGAACGCATTTCCGTGGTTGTCCTACCCGGAAAAATCGGAAACAAGGGGGCGCAAATGACGAGGAACCGTCTCAAGGGCTGAGATCAGATGAGCACCGAAGAACTTCCCCCGCGCGAATCCATGGAATTCGACGTCGTCATCGTCGGCGCCGGCCCGTCTGGCCTGGCGGCTGCGATCCGGCTGAAGCAGCTCAATGCCGATCTCAACGTCGTCGTGGTGGAGAAGGGCTCCGAGGTCGGTGCGCACATTCTCTCCGGCGCCGTGATCGATCCGGCCGGGCTCGACAAGCTGATCCCGGACTGGCGCGAGGATTCCGACTGTCCGCTGAAGACGCAGGTGAAGGACGACCGCTTCTACTGGATGACTGGTGGCGGCGCGATCAAGCTGCCGAACTTCATCATGCCGCCGTTGATGGACAATCATCACTGCTATATCGGCTCGCTCGGCAATGTCTGCCGCTGGCTGGCGCGCAAGGCCGAGGCGCTCGGCGTCGAGATCTATCCAGGCTTTGCCGCAGCCGAGGTGCTCTATGACGAGCAGGGCGCGGTGAAGGGCATCGCCACCGGCGACATGGGCATCGGCCGCGATGGCAAGCCGAAGGACTCCTTTACCCGTGGCATGGAATTGCTCGGCAAGTACACTCTGTTCGCCGAAGGCGCGCGCGGCAGCCTGACCAAGCAGCTGATCGCGAAGTTCGCGCTGGACTCCAAGAGCGAGCCGGCGAAGTTCGGCATCGGCCTCAAGGAAGTCTGGCAGATCGATCCCGCCAAGCACCAGAAGGGCATGATCCAGCATTCGTTCGGCTGGCCGCTCGACCTGAAGACCGGCGGCGGCTCGTTCCTCTATCATTACGACGACAATCTCGTCGCCGTCGGCTTCGTCGTGCATCTCAACTACGACGATCCGTATCTGTCGCCGTTCGACGAGTTCCAGCGCTTCAAGACCCATCCCTCGATCCGCGGTACCTTCGAAGGCGCCAAGCGGCTCGCCTATGGCGCGCGCGCCATCACCGAAGGCGGCTATCAGTCGGTGCCGAAGCTGAGCTTCCCCGGCGGCGCGCTGGTCGGCTGTGCGGCCGGCTTCGTCAACGTGCCCCGCATCAAGGGCGTGCACAATGCGATGGGCACCGGCATGCTCGCCGCAGAGCATGTCGCGGCGGCGCTCGCTGCCGATCGCGCCAATGACGAGATCGTCGACTACGAGAACGCCTGGCGGTCCTCGGCGGTCGGCAAGGATCTGTTCCTGGTCCGCAACGTCAAGCCGCTATGGTCGAAGTTCGGCACCGTGCTCGGCGTCGCGCTCGGCGGCTTCGACATGTGGTGCAACACGCTGTTCGGTGGCTCGCTGTTCGGCACGCAGTCGCATGCGAAGCCCGATCGCGCCACCCTCGATCCGGCGAAGAGCCACGCGCCGAAGAACTACCCGAAGCCGGACGGCAAGATCTCGTTCGACAAGCTCTCGTCGGTGTTCCTGTCCAACACCAATCATGAGGAGGACCAGCCGGTCCATCTCAAGGTCGCCGACATGAACCTGCAGAAGACCTCGGAGCACGACGTGTTCGCCGGTCCCTCGAATCGCTATTGCCCGGCCGGGGTCTATGAATGGGTCGAGGAAGGCTCGAGCCCGCGCTTCCAGATCAATGCCCAGAACTGCGTCCACTGCAAAACCTGCGACGTGAAGGACCCCAACGGCAACATCACCTGGGTTCCCCCGGAGGGCGGCGGCGGTCCGAACTACGAGGCCATGTAAGCTAGGCCATGTAAGCCGGGATCATTGGACCAAAGCGATCAAGCCGGGGCCAATGTGACGTGCCCCCGGCATTGTGACGCACGTTCGCGTGAGAACCGGCCCGGGGTAGCGGTCCGCGGCCACGATAAGGCCATACTGGCAGCGTCTTGGGGCGTAGTCGGCCGATTTGGGGCGTGCGGAGGGGATCGCATGCCCGAATCCTTGCGGTGAAGCGCCAAAAGCGGCATTGTCGGCCCGACGGTTCCGGGTCCCCATGCCACCGGCCGCGTTTGCATGCGATACGGCCTACTGCTGCAAACCCAGGCACTACAACTCAAGGCGAGCCCCTGATGTTCTCAAATCGTTTCAACCGCTGGACTGTTGCCGCTATCGCCCTCATGGGCACCGCGATTGCGACGGTCCCCGGCGCGGTCCTGGCGCAGACGCCGGACCATCCGTCCGACACAGCGGCGCAATTCCCGACCCGGAACGATCTGAAGTCGCTGACGACCTCCGGCAGCTATCTCGCTGCCCGCCACGCCAGCGTCGAGCGCGATGCGGCCTCGGCCGCCGCCTTCTACCGCTCGGCGCTTCGCACCGATCCCAAAAACAATGAGCTGCTCGATCGCGCCTTCATCTCGTCGGTTGCCGACGGTGACATCGACGAGGCGGTCAAGCTCGCCGAGCGCGTCCTGACCATCGACAAGACCAACCGCGTCGCGCGTCTCGTCGTCGGGGTGCACGATCTCAAGATGAAGAAATATGCGACCGCGCAAACCAACATCAACCAGTCGATCCGCGGTCCGATCACCGATCTCGTGGCCACGCTGCTGTCCGGCTGGGCCGCCTATGGTGCGGGCGATGCCAAGGGCGGCGTCGCCACCATCGACAAGCTCGCCGGTCCGGAATGGTATCCGCTGTTCAAGGACCTCCATGCCGGCATGATCCTCGAGCTCTCCGGCAAGGAGAAGGACGCCGGCATCCGCTTCGAGCGCGCCTACAAGCTCGATGATTCCATGCTGCGCGTCACCGAGGCCTATGCGCGCTGGCTGTCGCGCAACAAGGATTCCGCGGCCGCGACCACCGTCTACCTGGCTTTCGACAAGAAGCTCGCCCGCCATCCGCTGATCGTGGAAGGCCTGCGCGACACCAAGGCCGGCAAGAAGATGCCGCCGCTGGCCGACTCCGCGCAAGCTGGTGCCGCCGAAGCGCTCTACGGCATCGGCGCCACGCTGACCCGCCGCGGCGGCGAGGATCTGGCGCTGGTTTATCTTCAGCTCGCGCTCTATCTCCAGCCGACCCATCCGCTGGCGCTGCTCTCGCTCGCCGATCTCTATGAATCGGTGAAGCGGCCGCAGATGGCGATCAAGGTTTATGAGCGGGTGCCCGCGACCTCGCCGTTGAAGCGCAACGCGCAGATCCAGCTCGCCATCGATCTGGATTCCGCCGACCGCACCGACGAGGCGATCAAGATCCTCAAGGGCGTCACATCGGACGATTCCAAGGATCTCGAAGCCATCATGGCGCTCGGCAATATCGAGCGCGGTCGCAAGAAGTTCGGCGATTGCGGCGCGACCTATTCGCGGGGCGTCGACGTGCTGCCGGCGGGCAACGACAAGGCCAACAGCGTCTGGTACTATTATCGCGGCATCTGCGAGGAGCGCTCCAAGGAGTGGAGCAAGGCCGAAGCCGACATGAAGAAGGCGCTCGAGCTCCAGCCCGACCAGCCACATGTCCTCAACTATCTCGGCTATTCCTGGATCGACCAGGGCGTGAATCTCGACGAAKGCATGAAGATGATCAAGCGCGCCGTCGAGCAGCGTCCCGACGACGGCTACATCGTCGACTCCCTCGGCTGGGCCTATTACCGCATCGGCAATTACGAAGAGGCGGTGAAGAACCTCGAGCGCGCCATCGACCTCAAGCCCGAGGATCCCACCATCAACGATCACCTCGGCGATGCCTATTGGCGCGTCGGCCGTACGCTGGAAGCAAAATTCCAGTGGGCCCATGCCCGCGATCTCAAGCCCGAGCCGGAGGAGCTTCCGAAGATCGAGGCCAAGATCGCCAACGGTATGACCGACGATTCGAACTCTTCGGCCGCGCAGGCGGACAAGAAGAAGGACGACGGCAAGGGCGGCTAAGAGTGCGTTTGGGGGCTGATCGCCAATGTCGGCGTTGATTGAAGAAGGGCGCGCGAAGGTCAATCTGAGCCTTCGCGTCGTCGGCCGTCGTGCCGACGGCTATCATGATCTCGAAAGCGTGGTCGCGTTTGCCGACTGCGCGGACCAGCTGACGCTGGAGCCGGGCGGCGAGCTGAAGCTCGTCACCACCGGGCCGCTGGCCGCGGCCTGCGGCGATACCGCGGACAATCTCGTGGTCAAGGCGGCCAGGCTCCTGGCCGAGGCCGTGCCGAACCTGAAGCTGGGCGCCTTCGCGCTCGACAAGGTGCTTCCCGTCGCGGCCGGCATCGGCGGCGGCTCGGCCGATGCCGCGGCGGCGCTGCGGCTGCTAGCGCGTCTCAACAATCTGTCTCTCGATGATCCGCGCTTGCAGAAAGTCGCGCTCGCGACCGGCGCCGACGTGCCGGTGTGCCTAGTCTCGCGCGCCTGCGACATGACCGGCGTCGGCGAGCAGCTGCTGCCGCTCGCGCTGCCGAGCATGCCCTGCGTGATGGTCAATCCGCGCGTGCCGGTCGCCACCAAGGACGTGTTCCAGGCGCTGGGCCTGCGCAACGGCGAATTGCTGGTGGGCGCCACTTCCGTCCTCGACGCGCCGGCCTGGCCGGACGAGGGCGCCTCCATTGCCGATTGGGTCGACGTTCTCGAAACCGTGGCCAACGATCTCGAAGCCCCTGCACTGCGGATCGAGCCTGTGATCGGCGAGGTGCTGGAAGCCTTGCGTGACTCCGCCGGCGTCAAGCTTGCCCGCATGTCCGGCTCCGGCGCGACGTGCTTTGCGATCTACGGCGCGGCGAACGAGGCACATGCCGCCGCTGAAAAGATCCGGCGCGACCACTCCGGCTGGTGGGTGCATGCGGGGACGTTGAGCTAGGTATTTCCCCGACGACGGTGCCGTAGGGTGGGCAAAGCGAAGCGTGCCCACCAAACTTATTCTCGCAATCTGGCTGCGTGGTGGGCACGGCGCTTGCGCCTTTGCCCACCCTACGGCAGTTGAGCTAGCCGCGGCTCTCTTCGGTGAGCCCGAGAAACCGCCGGATCTCACTCAACACCTCTTGCGGCTTGTCATGCTGCAGCCAGTGCCCCGCGCCGGCGATGGTCTCGACACGCGCCTGCGGGAAATAGCGCTCCAGGCCTGCGGCCCTGGCGCCCGCGAGAAAACTTTCTCCGGCATTCAGCAGCAGCGTCGGACTGGTGATGCGCGACCACAGCGCGACGTGGTCGTCAGGCCAGAGCCGGTGCGGCGCAGAGGCGCGCTGGTAGGGATCGAACTTCCAGCTATAGGTGCCGTCCTCGTTCCGCCGCGAGCCGTGCGTTGCAAGATGCAGCGCGAGGTCGCGGGCGAGGCGCTTGTTGTGAAGCACCATCTGCGCGGCCGCGTCTTCGAGGGTCGAATAGCTGCGCGGCGTGCGGTCGTGCAGCCTGTCGAGCTGGCTGACCCATTTGCTGATGCGCTCATGCGTCGGCGCTTTGGGGGTGTCCGGCAACATGGTGACGCCGTCGAGGACGACGAGCTTCGTGACCAGCTCTGGGAACGACCCCGAAAAGATCAGGCTCACCATGCCGCCCATGGAATGACCGATGAGAGTCACTTGAGGCGCTGCGATGCTGCGAATGAGCTGGGCGAGGTCGTAGACATACTCGGTCAGCGCGTAGCTGCCGCCCTTGGTCCAGTCGGAATCGCCATGACCGCGCAGATCGGGCGCGAGCACGTGAAAATGCGGCTGAAGCGAGCGGGCGATGGCGTCCCAGCTCCGGCAATGATCGCGGCCGCCATGGACCAGGATGGCGACGGGCGCGCCGTCATTGCCCCAATCGGCATAGTGCAGCCGCAGGCCGTGTGACTCGTAAGTGCGACTTTGCGGGGCAAGCATCGGGCGCCGATCCTTCGAAATGCCGGACGAGATAACAGCACGACTGGAGTAGCCTGCTGCCGGCCATTCCACAAGCAAGCCGCAGGTCACGGGCGCTTCGGCGGCGAGCTCGTGCCGGCTAGGCGGCGCATGGCGCGTCGGCGCTGCCGGGTCTTGCGCATCTTCGCGTCGTGGCAGCGCCGCGCGGTGCGCGACAACGACCTTGTCAGGAGGCGATAACGCGACCAGGACATCATCCTCATCGAACTCTCCATCGCAACAACCATGGGTGAGCCGCGCGCGATGGGCCGTTCGAATTCCACGCGTTACATCTTGGTCATTACGGGCCGGAAAGTCCTTCGGGCCGATGGCGACAATGTCGCGCGCACGCCGTCATCGTGAGCGGATCGCCTCATCGAAATCGTTCATCGGTATTAAACCTGCGTAAGGCGCCGAACGCAGGACGCACTCGCCGCCTCCAACGGATGTTAGGAGGTGAACATCATGAAACTTGTATCTGCGTTTGTCGGCCTTGCCGCGCTTGGCGGGGTCACGCTGTCGGGCGGGGCTGCGTCAGCAGCACCGATCGAGGTGCCGACCGGCTATGTCTGCAATGAATGGGGCCATTGCTGGCAACGCCACTACCATGGAGGCTACTACCATCCGCATTACTGGGGTGGTTACGGCTGGCACCATCATTGGGGTGACGGCTGGCGCTGGCATCATTGGGCTCGCTGGCACCGCTGGCATCATTGGCACCACTGGTGAAATCTGAGAAAGGGGCTTCGGCCCCTTTCTCTTTTCGGTGGATGCCCGTCGGGAATGACGCGAGCTAGCTCTGCGCCGGCCGCCGCGCCAGCGCCAGCGAGAGGCCGAGGCCCGCGATGAAGACGCCCGAGCCCTGGGTGAGACGCCGCATCAGATGCGGCCTGCCAATCAACTGCGTGCGCGTTGCAGTTGCCATCAGCACCACGACGACATCGGCGAGCGTGTTCAGGATCACCGAGATCGCGCCGAGCACGATGAATTGCAGCATGGGGCTCGACCCCGCGGGATCGAGGAACTGCGGAATGAAGGCGAGGAAGAATGCGGCGGTCTTCGGGTTCAGCGCCTCGACCAGCACGCCGTCGCGGAACGCGCGCCTGTCGCCGACGGGCTCGCTCTCCAGCGAGAGCGCGCGGCCGGCGCTGCGGAAGGTCTTGATGCCGAGCCAGACCAGGTAGAGCGCGCCGATGAATTTTACAGCGGCAAACAGTTCCGCACTGGCAAGGATGATCGCGGAGATGCCGAGGCTGCCTGCGATGACATGAACCAGCCCGCCCAACGCCGTGCCCGCGGTTGACGCAAAGCCGCTGGTGCGCCCTTCGGACAAGGTCCGTGCCGCGACATAGAAGATGCCGGGGCCGGGAACGGCGGCAATGAGACACGCTGCGGCCAGGAACAGCCAGAAATTCGTTTCGATCATCCCGTTTTGGTAACGTAGCGTGCTGCGATTGCAAGGCCTCTTGTTCGGCCCATCCGGCGGAAGATCACGCTGGCATTCACCCCGCCAAAGCCAAATCCGTTGGAGATGGCGTTGAGCATCGGCATCGGCCGCGCGCTGCCTGCGACGATGTCGATGCCATCAGCGCCGGGATCTGCGTTTTCGAAATTGCGCGTCGGCGGCGCGACCTGGTCGCGCAAGGCGAGGACGGTGAAGATCGCCTCGAGCCCGCCGGCGGCGCCGAGCAGATGGCCGGTGGCCGATTTCGTCGCGCTCACCGCGATGTTCCGGTTGCGGCCGAACAGCGCGGCGATCGCGCCGAGCTCGCTTTCGTCGCCGGCCGGCGTCGACGTCGCATGCGCGTTCAAATGCTGCAAATCCGCGGGGGCAAGCTTCGCCTGGCGGAGCGCGATCTCCATCGCACGGCGGGCGCCGTCGCCATCGGGCGGGCCCGACGTCATGTGATAGGCGTCCGCCGTTGTGCCGTAGCCCACGATTTCCGCAATCGGGGAGGCGCCGCGCGCCAGCGCATGCTCCAGCTCCTCGATCACGAGGATACCGGCGCCTTCGCCCATGACAAAGCCGTCGCGGTCGCGATCGAACGGGCGCGAGGCGCGCGCGGGCGCGTCGTTGAATCCGCTCGACAGCGCGCGGGCCGCGGCAAAGCCGCCGATGCTGACGATATCGATGCAGGCCTCCGCGCCGCCGCAGATCGCGACATCGGCTTCGCCTGCACGGATCATGCGCGCGGCATCGCCGATTGCCTGGACGCCGGCGGCACAGGCCGTGACCGGTGTGCCCAGCGCGCCCTTGTAGCCGTATTTGATCGAGACGTGGCCGGCGGCGAGATTGGCGAGAAACGAGGGGATGGTGAAGGGCGAGAGCCGGCGCGCGCCGCGCTGCTCGGTGATGCGCACCGCCTCCGCCATTGCCGGGAAGCCGCCGACGCCGGAGGCGATGATCGTTGCGGTGCGTTCCTGTGCGCGCGCGTCCTGCGGCGCCCATTTGGCCTGCGCGACCGCCTCTGCGGTGGCGAGCAGGGCGAACAGGATGAAGCGGTCCATCTTGCGCTGGTCTTTTGGCGCGGCGGCTTGTGCGGGGTCGAAGCCGCCTTCGGCATCATCGGCCTTGTCGGGCACGAGACCGGCAATGCGCGCAGGCAGCGCCTGCGACCATTCCGGCAGAGGGCGCAACCCGCTCTGGCCGGCCAGGAGCCGGCGCCAGGACAGTTCAACACCGCAGCCGAGCGGCGACACCGCTCCCATTCCCGTCACGACGATACGACGCATGTCAGTCTCCAGCCGGCGCAACGGCCGGGTTCATGGCTTTGAGCGAGCCGAGCCGCTTGCGCATCCCGCGGCTGGCGCGGGGACCCGGGACGACGACCGCATTGGCGAGGGTGATCGGACGCATGTCGGCGGCATCGACCACGATCGGATCGAACGGGCGAGCGTCGCTCCGATTCGCCAGCACGATCGATTCGCCCTTGGGCGCGAGATGCCTGTTGCCCCAGGCCAGCAGCGCCACGACCACAGGGAAGAAATCCCGCGCCTTCTCCGTCAGCACATATTCGTACCGCGGCGGCCGTTCATGATAGCGGCGGCGGACGAACATGCCGCTCTCGGTGAGATGGGCAAGGCGCCGCGACAGGATGTTCGGCGCGATTCCGAGACTTTGCGAAAATTCGTCGAATTTCGTCGCGCCCTGGAAGGCATCCCGCAAGATCAAGATGCTCCACCACTCGCCGACCGTCTCAACGGCGCGGCCGACAGGGCATTCCAGGATTGAGGGGGATTTGGGCTGCATGGCGGGAACGTAGGAGAGTGGCTTGCAAAATGCAAGTCACTGGGCAGGCGGCGGCAGGTAGAGTGAGCGGTGAGGATGCGGAGGCGGGGCTGGCGGTGAGGTGCGCGGCGGGCGAGCGGTGAGTATGTGAAAGCAGGCTGGTGGTGGGATTTAAGGTAACCGCCGGATAGCCGCTATCGTGCCCCGGACGCAGCGCAGCGCCTCTTGGCGGTGCGCTGCAGAGCCGGGGCCCATGTTGCGGAGAGCCTTGCGTGTCGCTTCCCGGCTCTGCGCAGCAGCGTTTCCCGCTGCAGCGCGTCCGGGACAAGAGAGGGAATGCGCCGTTGCCTAGCTCTCCGTCGTTGCGAGCGCTGCGAAGCAATCCAGACTGTTCCCGCGGAGGGATTCTGGATTGCTTCGCTGCGTTCGCAATGACGACGTGGAAAGAGCGTCAGGCCCTCGCGCCTAATGCGACCGGGCCAGACAGAACGCGACCACCTGCTCCAGCGCGCTCTTCATCGGCGAGGACGGGAACAGCGCCAGTGCGTCCACCGCCATGGCGCCGTAGTGCTGGGCGCGGCTGAGCGTGTCCTCGAGCGCGCGATGCTTGTTCATCAGGCCCAGGGCGTGGTCGAGGTCGGTGTCGCCGATCTCGCCGCGCTCGAGTGCCCGGATCCAGAAGGCGCGCTCGGTGTCGTTGCCGCGGCGGAAGGCGAGCACGACCGGCAGCGTGATCTTGCCCTCACGGAAATCGTCGCCAGTGTTCTTGCCGAGCTTGGCGCTCTTGCCACCATAGTCGAGCACGTCGTCGACGAGCTGGAAGGCGATGCCGAGATTCATGCCGACCGAGCGGCACGCGGTCTGCTCCGCCTTCGGGCGGTTGGCGATGACGGGGCCGACCTCGCAGGCGGCGGCAAACAGCTCGGCGGTCTTGCCGCGGATCACGGCGAGATATTCGTCCTCGGTGGTCGCGGTGTTCTTGGCGGCGGCGAGCTGCATCACCTCGCCCTCGGCGATGGTGGCGGCGGCCGCGGACAGGATGTCGAGCGCGCGGAGCGAGCCGACCTCGACCATCATGCGGAACGCCTGTCCCAGCAGGAAGTCGCCGACCAGCACGCTCGCCTCATTGCCCCAGAGCATGCGCGCCGACAGCTTGCCGCGGCGCATCTCGCTCTCGTCGACCACGTCGTCGTGAAGGAGCGTTGCGGTATGCATGAATTCGACGGAGGCAGCGAGCTTGATGTGGCCGTCGCCGGTGTAGCCGGCGAGGTTGGCCATGGCGAGCGTCAGCATCGGGCGCAGGCGCTTGCCGCCGGAGGAGATGAGGTGGTTGGCGACCTCCGGGATCATGGTGACCTCGGAGCCGGTCCGCGACAGGATCGTGGCGTTGACGCGCTCCATGTCACCGGCGACAAGGGCAACCAGCTCTTCGATCGACGCGCCGGGAGTTTCGAAAGGTACGATGACGGCCACGCCGGTCTCCAATATTTGCCCCGGAGGGGCTATTCTGATGCAAATACAATAGAAACTGGCAGCGGATGCGGCAAGTGCCGCGGAACCATTGACATTTGCCGCTTTAGCCCCTTTCAGGCAGGAGACCTGCGTTTTGCGTGAACTGGTTCGGACCAACGACATGGTGCTGGTGTCGGCGATCGGCGCGCTGCTCGACGGCGCCAACATCCATCATCTGGTGCTGGACCAGAACATGAGCATTATCGAGGGCTCGCTGGGTATCCTGCCGCGGCGGATCCTGGTCCATGAGGATGACGCCCAGGAGGCCAGGGAGCTCCTCACCGAGGCCGGCCTCAGCCATGAACTGCGCGGCGATGATTGACGTCGTCACAGACTTCACCGAGGACGCCTTTCTCGGCGGGCAATTGCGCTTGAAGCAGAAGCGGTCCGGCCACCGCGCCGGGCATGACGCCATCCTGCTCGCGGCGGCGACGGAAGCGCAGGCGGGCGACCGTGTCGTCGATCTGGGCGCCGGCATCGGCACCGCCGGGCTGGCGCTTGGCCGGCGCGTCGCGGGAATCAGCCTCAGCCTGGTCGAGATCGATCCGGAACTGGCGGAACTCGCGCGCGCCAATGCGGCGGCGAATGCGATCGCCGCCGAGACGATCGTGCTCGACGTTACGGCCGACGCACAGGCGTTTGCGGCTAATGGCCTCGCGCCCGACAGCGTCGACGTGGTGCTGATGAACCCGCCCTTCAACGATCCCGCGCGCCATCGCGGTTCGCCCGATCAGGCGCGCCGCACCGCGCATGTTGCGAGGGAGGAGACGCTGAATGCATGGGTGCATGCGGCGCGGCGCATCCTCCGATCGGACGGCGCGCTGACCCTGATCTGGCGCGCCGATGGGATCGCGGAGGTTTTGACTGCGCTGTCACGCGGTTTTGGAAGCCTGTCGATCCTGCCGGTTCACGGCGAGGCGGGACGGCCCGCGATCCGCGTGCTGGTGCGCGCAGTCAAAGGCGGCCGAGCGCCGACGCGACTGCTGCCGGGCCTCATGCTCAACGACGAGTCAGGCGTGCCTAAAAATCAGGTGACGGAGATTCTGGAGGGGAGGGCGCTCTTGCCGCTGGCGGAGCCGCGACGACTTACTGCGGAAGCGATTCCGACTGCTGCTCTTGCGGGGTCGTCAGACGGATCGCCATGAACAGCGCACCGACCAGCAGCAACAGCAGATAGATTTTCATGGTGTTCTCCGCTGCCTCATTGCAGCTTCCCAACGGGGAATCTGCAAAACACGTTCCGGGCACTTCCAATGACAGTCGCGTGATAAGAAATGGTTAAGCAGAGGTAACGGCATGGCCGAACAATTGAACGATCGTGAGGGTTCCGGCCTGGCCGACAAGCTCATGCAATATCTGCCGGCGCGCTTCCGTCCCGGCACGGCGGTGGTGCCGGTGGTGCGCCTGTCCGGTGTGATCGGTGCGGTGACGCCGTTGCGCCCGGGCATGACGCTTGCGGGCGTCGCGCGGGTGCTGGAGCGGGCGTTTTCGTACCGGAACGCCAAGGCGGTGGCGCTGGTGATCAATTCGCCCGGCGGCTCGCCGGTGCAGTCGCGCCAGATCTATCTGCGCATCAAGCAGCTCGCGGCGGAGAAGAAGCTGCCCGTGCTGGTGTTCGTCGAGGACGTCGCGGCGTCCGGCGGCTACATGATCGCCTGCGCCGGCGACGAGATCATCTGCGATCCGTCCTCCATCCTCGGCTCGATCGGCGTGGTCGGCGGCAGTTTTGGTTTCCAGGAGGCAATCAGGCGGCTCGGCATCGAGCGGCGGCTCTACACGGCCGGCGCGCACAAGGCGATGCTCGATCCGTTCCTCCCGGAAAACCCCGACGACGTGGCGAGGCTGAAGGCGCTCCAGCGCGAGATCCACCAGATCTTCATCGCGCTGGTGAAGGAGAGCCGCGGCGCGCGGCTGAAGGGCGCCGACGACACCCTGTTCACCGGCGAATACTGGGCCGGCGAGAGTTCGATCGCGCTGGGGCTTGCCGACGGCATCGGCGATCTCCGCTCAACTCTTCGTGCCCGCTATGGCGAGAAGGTTCTCACCCCTGTGATTGCGCAGCCGACCGGTCTGCTCTCGGGCCTTTTGGGGCGGAAATCGCCCGGTGCGGGCCAGCTTTCGGCCATGGAATCAATGGCCGGCCTGCCGGACGAGTTGATCTCGGCGGTCGAGACGCGGGCGATTTGGGCGAAATTCGGGTTCTAGGCGACACCCTCCCGCGCCATTTGGTCCGGGTCGAGCCAATTGCGGCGCGGCCCGGTCTGCGCAAGAATGTGCGTGGGGGCTGAGCACTAGACAAGGATCGACCGATGCCGCCGTTTGTCGCTTTCGCGGGCGTCCTGGGCGGGCTTGCCGTGGTCCGCTGGGCCTACAAGACCGCTGTCCGGATCAACCATGAGCTGGAGGAGATGCGCCTGTCGCGCGTCGCTGAAGCCGCCCATGCCGGGGATATTCAGAAGCTGAAACGTGACCCCGTGACCGGAGCGTATCGGCCCGGCTAGGCCGCGCTGCCGTAGGGTGGGCAAAGGCGCTCTTGCGCCGTGCCCACCATTCCTTTTGCAATTGTGGTGACGATGGTGGGCACGCTTCGCTTTGCCCACCCTACCGCACCGTCTCCGGACGAAGGCGATCGGCCCGAATCCGCCCCCTTTGCCTTGATTCCCATCCCCGCCGTCGATACGGTCCCGCGCGATTCAAAACCCCCCGCGAGAGCCTGATCTGACGATGGACGCCTCATTGCCCGCCCATATGCGCCCGGAACGCTCGTTCCAGGGCTTCATCCTCGCGCTCCAGCGGTTCTGGGCCGAGCAGGGCTGCGTGATCCTGCAGCCCTACGACATGGAGATGGGCGCGGGCACCTTCCATCCGGCGACCACGCTGCGCGCGCTTGGGCCAAAGCCCTGGAGCGCCGCCTATGTGCAGCCCTCGCGCCGGCCCAAGGACGGCCGCTACGGCGAGAATCCCAATCGGATGCAGCACTACTACCAGTTCCAGGTGATCATGAAGCCGTCGCCGCCGAACCTTCAGGAGCTGTACCTGAAGTCGCTCGCCGCGATCGGCATCGATTCCGCCGTGCACGACATCCGCTTCGTCGAGGACGATTGGGAAAGCCCGACGCTGGGCGCCTGGGGTCTCGGCTGGGAGTGCTGGTGCGACGGCATGGAAGTCAGCCAGTTCACCTATTTCCAGCAGGTCGCGGGATTTGAGTGCGCGCCGGTTGCCGGCGAGCTCACCTACGGGCTCGAGCGCCTCGCGATGTATGTGCAGGGCGTCGACCGCGTCTACGACCTCAACTTCAACGGCCGCGAGGGCGACGCCAAGGTGACCTATGGCGACGTGTTCCTGCAGGCCGAGCGTGAATATTCGAAGCACAATTTCGAAGTCGCCGACACCGCGATGCTGTTCGAGCAGTTCAAGATGGCGGAAGCCGCGTGCCGGAAGTACCTCGACGCCGGCTGGCAAAAAAACTCAGAGTCCGGCAAGCGCGAGGCGCACCTGATGGCGCTGCCGGCCTATGACCAGTGCATCAAGGCGAGCCATGTCTTCAACCTGCTCGATGCGCGCGGCGTGATCTCCGTGACCGAGCGGCAGAGCTACATTCTTCGCGTGCGCGAGCTGGCAAAGGCCTGCGGCGAGGCCTGGATCCATACTGAAGCGGGCGGAGCGGCCTGATGCCCGATCTTTTGCTTGAGCTTTTCTCGGAAGAAATCCCCGCGCGCATGCAGGCCAAGGCGGCGGACGATCTGCGCCGCATGGTCACCGACAAGCTCGTCGCCGAAGGCCTCGTCTACGAGGGGGCGAAAGCGTTCGCGACGCCGCGCCGCCTTGCACTGACCGTGCACGGCATTCCCGCGCGCCAGCCCGACCTGAAGACCGAACGCCGCGGTCCAAAAATGGGCGCGCCCGATGCGGCAGTGCAGGGTTTTCTGAAAGCGACAGGTCTAAACTCGCTCGACGAAGCCAAGATCCAGCGCGACCCGAAGGGCGACTTCTACATCGCGCTGATCGAAAAGCCCGGCCGCGATGCGATCGACGTGCTCGCCGAGATCCTGCCGGTCATCATCCGCACCTTCCCCTGGCCGAAATCGATGCGCTGGGGCGCGCGCTCCGGCAAGCCCGGCTCGCTGAGCTGGGTGCGGCCGCTGCACGCGATCACCGCGACCTTCGGGCCCGAGACGGAAGAGCCCGATGTCGTCAAATTCTCAATCGATGGCATCGAGACCGGCCAGACCACCTACGGCCATCGCTTCATGGCGCCGGCTGCGATCAACGTACGCCGCTTCGAGGACTATGAGGCGAAGCTGAAGGCTGCAAAAGTCATCCTCGATCCGCAGGCGCGCAAGGACATCATCTTCGCCGACGCCAAGGAGCTGACGTTCGCACAAGGGTTCGAGCTGGTCGAGGATCAGGTGCTGCTGGACGAGGTGTCGGGTCTCGTCGAATGGCCGGTCGTCATGATGGGATCGTTCGAGCCGGAATATCTCGCGATCCCGGAAGAGGTGATCCGCGCCACCATCCGCAACAACCAGAAGTGCTTCGTCGTCAGGGATGCCAAGACGGGGAAGCTGACCAACAAGTTCGTCCTCACGGCGAATATCGAGGCGGCCGACGGCGGCAAGACTATCGTATCAGGCAACGAGCGCGTGATCCGCCCGCGCCTGTCGGATGCGAAATTCTTCTACGAGACGGACCTGAAGACGAAGCTTGAAGACCGCCTGCCGAAGTTCGAGCAGATCGTGTTCCACGAGAAGCTCGGAACTCAGGCCGCGCGGATCAAGCGCATCGAACGTCTCGCCGCCGAAATCGCGCCTTTGGTCGATGCCGACGTCGCGAAGGCCACGCGTGCCGCGCATCTCGCCAAGGCCGATTTGCTGACCGAAGTCGTCGGTGAATTCCCGGAAGTGCAGGGCTTGATGGGCAAGTACTACGCGCTGGCCCAGGGCGAGGATGCCTCTGTCGCCGCCGCGTGCGAGGAGCACTACAAGCCGCAGGGCCCGACCGATCGCGTGCCGACCGATTCGGTCAGTGTCGCCGTCGCGCTTGCCGACAAGCTCGACACGCTCGTCGGCTTCTGGGCGATCGACGAGAAGCCGACCGGCAGCAAGGACCCGTATGCGCTGCGGCGCGCGGCGCTGGGCGTGATCAGGCTGATCGCTGAGAACAACCTGCGTCTGTCGCTCATGAAGGTGGCGGCATCTGCACTCGCGGGCCTGTCGGTGAAGTCGGCCGATGCGGAGAGGCTTCCAAGCGATCTCCTCGCCTTCTTCGCCGATCGCCTGAAGGTCCAGCTGCGCGAGCAGGGCGCACGGCACGATCTCGTCGACGCCGTATTCGCCCTCGGCGGCCAGGACGATCTTCTGATGATCGTCCGTCGTGTCGAGGCGCTCGGCAAGTTCCTCGAGAGCGATGACGGCAAGAACCTGCTCGCCGGCATCAAACGTGCGAGCAACATCCTCGGCATCGAGGAGAAGAAGGACAAGCGGAGCTTCGTCGGTGCGCCCGATGCTGCGCTCTATGGCCTCGCTGAGGAGAAGGCGCTGGCGAAGGCGATCGGCGAGGTGCAGGCGGAAGCAAGCGCCGCCGTCGCCAGGGAAGACTTTGCCGCCGCGATGAGCGCGATGGCAAAGCTGCGTCCGCCGGTCGATGCGTTCTTCGAGAAGGTGCGCGTCAACGACGACGATCCGAAGGTGCGTGAGAACAGGCTGAAGCTGCTCAACGAGATCCGCAGCGCCACGCGTGCGGTCGCGGATTTCTCGAAGATCCAGGATTGAGGCTCTCGTGCCCCGGACGCAGCGCAGCGCTTCTTCAGCGGTGCGCTGCAGAGCCGGGGCCCATGTTAGCCTCACAAAGATTCTGGGTCCCGGCTCTGCGCCGCATCGCTGCGCGCTGCGTCGCGTCTGGGACACGAGAGCACACAAAAAAGCCCCGCCCGGCGGGGGGAGAACCGGGCGGGGCCTGATGTCCGTACTACGCGATGCGCGCCAGCCTGATTGAAGTGACGCGCCGGACATCGAGTTGATCGGAAGCGTTTTCAAGCGAAGGGGATGCCGGTTCGCGTCAAGAAAACGCGTTCGGACGAGAACCTAATCCATCACCTCGACGACGCGCCGCGAGCGCGGCTCGACCAGCACGGTTGCGCCGTTCACGACGGTGTAGCGATAGGTGGTGGCGCCGAAACGTTGCGGCACGTC
The DNA here is from genome assembly GCF_056402655.1 of Bradyrhizobium sp. P3_C3. Taxonomy (NCBI): domain Bacteria; kingdom Pseudomonadati; phylum Pseudomonadota; class Alphaproteobacteria; order Hyphomicrobiales; family Nitrobacteraceae; genus Bradyrhizobium; species Bradyrhizobium sp. P3_C3. The sequence continues at coordinate 49,357 of NZ_JBFUGY010000022.1, forward strand.
ATAATAAGTGACGCCGCTTTCAGGTAAGGTGGCGCCGACCACCACGCGATCCGGGACACGGAAGGCCGGCACACGTTGCTCGACGACATATTCGCGGAATGCCGGCCTCTGTTCGACCGCAATCGTCGGGCCGCTGTCGACGACAACAGGCGCGCGGCCAACGGTGAGACCGGATTGCGCAGACGCTGCGATCGGCGAGCCGAGCGCGGCGCCAAGCGCAGCGAGGGCGAGAATCCTGTTCCGCATGGGCAACTCCTTCGAACTGATTTCAGCCGGCGCTACTGGCGCGACTGGTTGCCAATGCATGTCCCCTTCGCAATGTTCCGGGAAAAGCCCTGCCGCATCAGCGGCAATTTCGGGCAGTTTTCGCGAAGCCGGGAACCTGTTCGCGCCTTGTGCGTCTCTACCCGCGGAACCCGGTCCGGTATGATCCAGCCGCGATTCGCCTCACGTCACGGAAAGACAATTCATGCACATCACCGTCGCCCACATCTCGCCGCTTCTGTCGCTGCTTGCGGGCGTGCTCATCCTGATCATGCCGCGCCTTCTCAACCTGATCGTCGCGATCTTTCTCATCATAAATGGTGCGATCGGGCTCGGATTGTTGAAGTGGCTCCATCTCTAGGCCTTCATTTTCCGGAACTCTTCGACTTGCGCGGGCCTGCCCAAAGTGGTGTAAGGCGCGCGATTTCCCTTTCCTCTCGCAGGTTGTGTGCAAGCTATGGCCAAAGCCGCCTCGAAGCCCAATAAAACTCCAGCGAAAACGCCAGCGAAATCAAAGTCCTCCGCCGCGGCGAAAGCCGCGCTGGCGGCTCGCAAGGCGCTTGCCAAGAGCGCCCCGAAGCCGGTCGCCAAGGCGGCGGTAAAGGCGGCTGCAAAGCCCGCGGCGAAGGCTGCGACCAAGTCGGCTGCGCCGAAGGTTGCCGTGAAGCCCGCCCCCAAAAAGGCCGCGCCCGCCAAGGCGGAGCCAGCCGCGGCCAAGGCCGGCAAATGGGTGTTCACGTTCGGCGACGGCAAGGCCGAGGGCCGGACGGAGATGCGCGACCTGCTTGGCGGCAAGGGCGCCAACCTCGCCGAGATGGCCAATCTCGGCCTTCCCGTGCCTCCCGGCTTCACCCTCCCGACCTCGGTCTGCACCTACTTCTACGCACACGACAAGTCCTATCCGAAGGAATTGCAGGCGCAGGTTGAGAAGGCGCTCGACCATGTCGGCAAGTTGACCGGCAAGGTGTTCGGCGACGTCAAGAACCCGCTGCTCGTCTCCGTGCGCTCCGGCGCGCGTGCCTCGATGCCGGGCATGATGGACACCGTGCTCAACCTCGGCCTCAACGACGAGACCGTGGAAGCGCTGTCGGAACTGTCGGGCGACCGTCGCTTCGCCTATGACAGCTATCGCCGCTTCATCACCATGTATTCGGACGTGGTGCTCGGCTTCGAGCATCATCACTTCGAGGAAATCCTCGACACCTTCAAGGACAGCCAGGGCTATACGCTCGATACGGACCTCAGCGCCGAGGACTGGGTCGGACTGGTCGGCAAGTACAAGGACGCGGTCGCGCGCGAGACCGGCAAGGATTTCCCGCAGGACCCGCACGACCAACTCTGGGGCGCGATCGGCGCGGTGTTCTCATCCTGGATGAACGCGCGCGCGGTGACCTATCGCAGGCTGCACGACATTCCGGAATCCTGGGGCACCGCGGTCAACGTGCAGGCCATGGTGTTCGGCAATATGGGCGAGACGTCGGCGACCGGCGTCGCCTTCACCCGCAACCCCTCGACCGGCGAGAGCAAGCTCTACGGCGAGTTCCTGATCAACGCGCAAGGCGAGGACGTGGTGGCGGGCATCCGCACGCCGCAGGACATCACCGAGGAAGCGCGCAAGGAATCCGGTTCCGACAAGGCGTCGATGGAAGCGGCGATGCCGGAAGCCTTCAAGGAGCTGACGCGGATCTACACGCTGCTCGAGAAGCACTACCGCGACATGCAGGACATGGAGTTCACGGTCGAGCAGGGCAAGCTGTGGATGCTCCAGACCCGCGGCGGCAAGCGCACTGCTAAGGCGGCGCTGCGCATCGCGGTCGAGCTCGCCAATGAAGGGCTGATCTCGAAGAAGGAAGCGGTGACGCGGATCGATCCCGCCTCGCTCGACCAGCTGCTGCATCCGACCATCGATCCCGACGCCAAGCGCGACGTGATCGCGACCGGCCTGCCGGCCTCGCCCGGCGCGGCCTCCGGCGAGATCGTGTTCTCCTCGGACGAGGCGGCCAAGCTCCAGGCCGACGGGCGCAAGGTGATCCTGGTCCGCATCGAGACCAGCCCGGAAGACATCCACGGCATGCACGCCGCCGAAGGCATCCTGACTACCCGCGGCGGCATGACCTCGCACGCGGCGGTGGTCGCGCGCGGCATGGGCAAGCCCTGCGTCTCCGGCTGCGGCACCATCCGCGTCGATTACGGCCGTGGCACCATGAGCATCGGCTCCCGCACCTTCAAGACCGGCGACGTCATCACCATCGACGGCTCGCTCGGCCAGGTGCTCGCCGGCCGCATGCCGATGATCGAGCCGGAGCTCTCCGGCGAGTTCGGCACGCTGATGAAATGGGCCGACCAGGTCCGCAAGATCGGCGTGCGCGTCAACGGCGACACGCCGGAGGACGCGCGCACCGCGATCAAGTTCGGCGCGGAAGGCATCGGCCTCTGCCGCACCGAGCACATGTTCTTCGAGGAGACGCGCATCCGCACGGTTCGCGAGATGATCCTCTCCGAGGACGAGCAGTCGCGCCGCGCCGCGCTCGCCAAGCTGTTGCCGATGCAGCGCGCCGACTTCGTCGAGCTGTTCGAGATCATGAAGGGCCTGCCCGTCACGATCCGCTTGCTCGACCCGCCGCTGCACGAGTTCCTGCCGCACACCCATGCCGAGGTCGAGGAAGTGGCGCGCGCCATGAACACCGACCCGCGGCGCCTGGCCGACCGTGCGCGCGAGCTCTCGGAGTTCAATCCGATGCTCGGTTTCCGCGGCTGCCGCATCGCGATCGCCTATCCGGAGATCGCCGAGATGCAGGCGCGTGCGATCTTCGAAGCCGCAGTCGAGGCCGAGAAGCGCACCGGCAAGGCCGTCGGACTCGAGGTGATGGTGCCGCTGATTGCCACCAAGGCGGAGCTCGACCTCGTCAAGGCGCGCATCGATGCCACCGCGAAAGCCGTGATGCGCGACACCAACACCAAGATCGCCTACCAGGTCGGCACCATGATCGAGCTGCCGCGCGCCTGCCTGCTCGCGGCCGAGATCGCCGAGAGCGCGGAGTTCTTCTCGTTCGGCACCAACGACCTCACGCAGACCACCTACGGCATCAGCCGCGACGACGCGGCGAGCTTCCTCGGAACCTACGTGTCCAAGGGCATCCTCCCGGTCGATCCCTTCGTCGCGCTCGACCAGGAAGGCGTCGGCGAGCTCGTGAAGATCGGCGTCGCGCGCGGCCGCAAGACGCGCCCGAAGCTCAAGGTCGGCATCTGTGGCGAGCACGGCGGCGATCCCGCCTCCGTCGCCTTCTGCCACGACATCGGCCTCGACTACGTCTCCTGCTCGCCCTACCGCGTGCCGATCGCCCGTCTCGCGGCGGCGCAGGCGGCGCTCGGCAAGGCGATCGCGAGCCAGGCGTAGGCGCCAAGATCAGGATTGAGTTGAGAGAGGCGGGGCAAAGCCCCGCCTCTTTTCATTTCAGACGACACTCCATCCACGCGTCTTTGCGAGCGCCACACACTCGGTGTCATCGCCCTGCTTGACCGGGCGATCCAGTACGCCGAGGCCGTTGTGGTTGAGCAGGCCGCGGCGTACTGGATGCCCCGGTCAAGCCGGGGCATGACACCGATGAAGCGGACTCACTGCGCAAAAACAACGGAACCCGTCGCACGTCCCGCAATGGCACGCCTGCGCAAGAGTTCCTTCACCATTCGCGTTGACCGAATGTTTACCGCTTTACGAGAGGCGGCGTTTACCAACGTGCATCATTGCCCGTGAAAACACCTGCAATCGCTTGAGTGTGCCGCACGCGCAACGCCGATTAACGCCCCGGCAACCTAAATTGGATATTGACGATAAAGATCGAATTGTACGGACGTACTGCGGTTCGATTTTTCTGGCGTAAGCGTAGCGTGAGCGTGTCGATGTCAGTGTTGCGTAACCATCCGAAGGGCGCGCGGTTCGCGTCCTTCGGAATCGGTCTCTGCATCTTCGCATTGATGCCGAGAGAGACCGGTTATCAGGATATCGCGTCGTTGCTGGCGCGGCAGCCCGGCGTCGCCGAGCGCTGGCAGAAGCAGGTGTTCTCTGCCGCGTCCTCGATCCAGCTCGCCACCTACAGCTTTTCCCGTCCGATCGGCACGTCGCTTCCGCAGAGCGCGATGGTTCGCCTGGCGAGCCTCGATGGTCGCGACGTCACCGGCGCGATCAGCCGCAATCCTGCGCTTCAGGCGCCGCCGCGCTACCAGGCCGCCGATTTTCCCAAGGTCGATCGCTCCATGAAGGGGGATCGCCTCGCAAGCGTCACGCCCACGCAGGCTCCCGAGACGACCGCACCATCGGCCGCGCCGGCCCAGCAGGATCCCGCGACATCGAACAGCTCGGTGTTCGGCGCCAAGACCGCCGCGTTGCCGCAAATCATGTCGCCGGAGTCCGCGGCGGCGCTCGATCCCGAGCTTCAGGAAGCGCTGCGTGCGCCGCCGCTGCCGCAATATGCCAATCCGCCGCAGGCCAGTGACGCAGCGCGCGCGTTCGCGGTCCAGCCGCTCGAGGCGCTGAAGCAGGCGACCCTTCCTGATGCAGCGCCGCGCGATCCCTTCCGCGTCAAGACCTCGAACCTGTTTTTCGGGAGCTCCTCGCTCGGCGGCAATCTCGAGAGCATCGAGAGCTGGCAGCCCGGCGCCGAGCCGCTGATCGTGATGCCCGATCCTGATATGAAGGTGACGGCCGCGCTGTCGCCGCCGTCGGCCGAGATCGCCAGGGACATCGAAAGCGGCGAGAGCGTCGCGCCGAAGGGCGAGGTCAACGCCGACAACCAGCGCGCCAGATCGCCGGCGGAGCGGCTCGCGCTCGACGACAAGTCGCGCGCAAAGGCCGAGAAGTGTCTCGCCGAAGCCGTCTATTTCGAATCGCGCGGCGAGGCCGTGCGTGGCCAGATGGCGGTTGCACAAGTCGTGATGAACCGCGTCTTCTCCGGCAAATATCCGGACACCGTGTGCGGCGCGGTCTATCAGAACAAGCACCGCCATTTGGCGTGTCAGTTCACCTTCGCCTGCGACAACAATGCCGACGTGATCCGCGAGCCCGAGATGTGGGAGCGCGCGAAAAAGATTTCGAAGGCGATGCTCGACGGCCAGATCTGGCTGCCCGAAGTGGGCAAGTCCACCCACTACCACGCCTACTGGGTGCGTCCGTCCTGGGTCGCCGAGATGAAGAAGATGTACAAGACCGGCGTCCACACCTTCTATCGCCCGCGCGCCTGGGGCGACGGCAGCAAAGAACCGAGCTGGGGCACCCCGGCCCAGACCGCCGCGCTCTCTGCCGAGCTCGCCCAGGAAGCCAAGAGTTCCGCCGAGATGGGTGTGAGCGAACGAAGATAATCATTCACGGAAGTTCGTCATGCCCGGGCTTGTCCCGGGCATCCACGTTCTTTGTGTTGCGAGGCGAGGCGTGGATGGCCGGGACAAGCCCGACCATGACGGTGTGGCTCACGCCTCGATATCCAGCGCGCAGTCGAAATTCGGCGCCGAATGCGTCAGCGCGCCGGATGAGACGTAGTCGACGCCGGTCGCCGCGATGGCCGCGATCGAGTCCAGCGTGACGCCGCCGGATGCCTCCAGCTCGAGGCGCCCCTCGTTGAGCCTGACAGCCTCGCGCAGCGTCGCAAGGTCCATGTTGTCGAGCAGCACGGCATCGGCGAGCCCGGTGCCGAGCACCTCGCGCATTTGCGCGAGCGTATCGACCTCGATCTCGATCTTGACGAGATGACCGGCATGGGCACGAGCGCGCTCCAGCACCGCACCGATGCCGCCGGCGACCGCGATGTGGTTGTCCTTGATCAGGATCGCATCGTCGAGCCCGAAGCGGTGGTTGAAGCCGCCGCCGCAGCGCACGGCGTATTTCTCCAGCGCCCGCAATCCCGGCGTGGTTTTTCGCGTGCAGCAGATGCGCATTTTGGTGCCTTCGGTGCGCGCGACATAGTCCGCCGTGAGCGTCGCAACGCCCGACAGCCGGCCCACGAAATTCAGCGCCGTCCGCTCCGCCGTGAGAATGGCGCGGGCCGGGCCGGATATCGTCAGCACGTGCTGGCCGCGGGCAACCCGTGCGGCGTCGCGGACATGTGCGCGCACCTCGATATCGGATGAGAGCTTTTGCAGCGTCGCCAGCGCCAGCGGCAGGCCGGCGATCACGCCGGACTGGCGGGCGACCAGGACGGCCTGCGCCTTGGTCGCCTCCGGGATCGTTGCAAGCGAGGTGATGTCGCCGGCGCGGCCGAGATCCTCGTCGAGTGCGCGATGCACGGCCTCGTCGATCGCAAGCGGCGACAGGAAGGCGTCGGGATAGAGCAGTGACGTCGGGGTGATCATGGGGAACTCCATCAGGCGATCATCGGTCGGGCGGTGCGTGGCAGCGGACGCTCGCTCAGGCTCTCCGCGATCTCACGTGCCTCCGTGAGCGTCGTCATCGTTCTCTGTGCCAGCGTGGGGACATCCGCCGGATGGTCGGAGCGGAAATGCGCGCCGCGGCTCTCGCGCCGCCTCCAGGCTGAAGCCGCGACGAGCAGGGCTGAAGCCGCCATGTTGCGAAGAGCGATGCTTGCGGGGCCGCGTTCGACTGCGGCGAAGCTGCGCACGGCCTCCGCAAGCCCGTCACTGTTGCGGATCACGCCGACATGCGCGCTCATCATCGTTCGCAACCGCTTCACGGCGGCAGCGTCCGTCATGCCGCCACGCGACGTCACCAACGCATCGGGAAGGCGGGCGGGCGAGGGGATCGCGCGGCCGGCGATGTCGTCGGCGATACGGGCGGCGTAGACCACCGCCTCCAAGAGCGAATTCGAGGCGAGCCGGTTGGCACCATGCGCGCCGGTGGAGGACACTTCGCCGCCGGCCCAGAGCCCGTCGATCGAGCTGCGGCCGCGCTCATCCACCGCGATGCCGCCCATGTGGTAATGCGCGGCCGGCGCGATCGGGATGGCCTGCGTGGCGGGATCGATGCCGGCCGCGATGCAGCTTGCATGCACGGTCGGAAATTTGTCGGCGAAGCGCGTGCCGAGCGCCTGCCGGGCATCGAGGAAGGCGCCGCGGCCGGCCGCGATCTCGGCGAATACGCCGCGCGCCACGATGTCGCGCGGCGCGAGCTCTGCCAGCGGATGGAGCGTCGTCATGAAACGTTCGCCATCGCCGTTGATCAGCGTCGCCCCTTCGCCGCGCAGCGCTTCCGTTGCCAGCGGCGCCGGGTCGCGGCCGGCCATGATGGCGGTGGGATGGAACTGCACGAACTCGGGATCGGCGATGACTGCGCCGGCGCGTGCTGCGATCGCAAGGCCGGAGCCGCTGGCTTCGAGCGGGTTGGTGGTGACGGCATAGAGATGGCCGAGGCCGCCGGTCGCCAGCACGACCGCGCGGGTGGCGAGCAGGACCGGYGGTGCAGCTGGATTGCCGGCCTCGCGCAATTGAAGGCCGGTGATCGCGCCGTCCTCGGTCAACAGCGCTTCGGCGACGAGACCTTCGATCAGTCGGATCGACGGCGTGCGGCGTACGGCCTCGCTCAGCGCCGCGATGATCGCGGCTCCGGCCCCGTCGCCGCGCACATGCACGATGCGCCGCGCCGAATGCGCGGCCTCGCGGCCGACCGCGAGCTTGCCTTCGAGGTCGCGGTCGAACGGCACGCCATAGGCGAGTAGGTCGTGGATTCGTGGCGCCGCCTCGCGCGCGATGCCGAGTGCGACCGCTTCATCGACAAGACCGCCGCCGACGGCGATGGTGTCAGCGGCGTGCGCCTCCGGGCTATCGCCTTCGGCCACGGCCGCAGCGATGCCGCCTTGCGCCCATGCGGACGACGCGCCCTGTCCGAGCGGGGCGGCCGAGATCAGCGTTACCGGCCGCGGCGCGAGCTTCAGTGCACAAAAGAGTCCGGCGAGGCCGCCGCCGACGATGACGACGTCATCGGTGCTGCGGGTGAGATTGTGGATGTTGTCTTGCATGCTTCACTCTCAATTCTTCAGATTGATCATCCGCTCGACCGAGCGCCGCGCGCGTTCCGCGAGCGCGCGATCGATCGTGACCTGCTCGCCAAGCGTGAGCAGGCTGTCCAGAATGTTGGCGAGCGTGATGCGCTTCATGTGCGGGCAGAGATTGCAGGGGCGGAGCATCTCCACATCAGGCAGCTCGGCGCGGACATTGTCGGCCATCGAGCATTCCGTGATCATGACGAGCCGCCGCGGCCGCCGCTCGCGCACCCAGTTGATCATGTGCGCGGTCGAGCCGGTGAAGTCGGCTTCCGCCAGCACATCAGGCGGACATTCGGGATGCGCGATGATCTGCACCGACGGGTCGGCCTCGCGATAGGCGCGCAGCTCCTCGCCCGTAAAGCGCTCGTGCACCTCGCAGGCGCCCTTCCAGGCGATGATTTTTACGTCGGTCTTCGAGGCGACATACATTGCAAGGTAGCGATCGGGCAGGAAGATCACGGTCGGTGCGTTCAGGCTCTCGACCACTTGCACCGCGTTCGACGAGGTGCAGCAGATGTCGACCTCGGCCTTCACCTCTGCGGAGGTGTTGACATAGGCGACGACAGGCACGCCGGGAAATTTTTCGCGGAGCAGGCGAACGTCCGCGCCCGTGATGCTGTCCGCGAGCGAGCAGCCGGCGCGGCTATCCGGGATCAGCACCGTCTTGTCCGGATTGAGCAGCTTTGACGTCTCCGCCATGAAGTGCACGCCGCACTGGACTATGATGCCGGCCTTTACCTTGGTGGCTTCGACCGCGAGCTGGAGCGAGTCGCCGCCGATGTCGGCGACGCAGTGAAAGATCTCGGGCGCCTGGTAATTGTGCGCGAGGATCACCGCGCCGCGCGTAGCCTTCAGCTCGTTGATCGCCTTGATCGTCGGCGCCATCAGCGGCCACTCGATCGGGGGGATCACGTGCTTCACGCGCTCATAGAGCGGTGCAGTGGCCCGCTCGACGTCCGCAGTCCATTCCAGTGAGGGCTTCGGCAGCGCGGGGCCGGTTCGCGCTGCTATGGCGCGCGGAGGAGCGGGGACTTGGCCCTGCGGCCGATTGGCGAAGTCGTCGGGGCCGTAAATTCCAGTGATGGGCATGGAAGCCTCCCGTGAATGCTAATTATGCTCCATGTGAGTATATATAGGGCCCGAGAAATCCGGCCGAGAGGGCCGGTGGGTTTCGCTAGAGCTCCCATATACTCAATCTGAGTAGATCGAAGATAACACGCGCCCGAGCAAGCCGCTAGCCCCCGCCGCACACATTCCCGTCAAATCGCGCTCGGCGCGTCGGGGAGGGCCGCGATGAAACGCAATGCTCCGGCGCCAGCCCTTCGTGGAACGCAATCATTTTTGACTTGGGATCTTCATGCATCTGCATTAAACGCGTGACTCGCGGTTGCCCATTCCGGATCCGCCAGCGACTGATGAGGAACCCATGTCCACTCAAGCGGGCGAGCTCGGTCCGGTTTCGCGTTCCTCCTCCTGGCGCACCCCGGCGATCATCATTCTCTGCGGCTGTGCGATCGGCATGCTCGGCTTCGGCCCGCGCTCGGCGCTCGGCTTCTTCGTGCAGCCGATGAGCCATGAGTTCGCCTGGGGCCGCGACGTGTTTGGCCTCGCCATCGCCTTTCAGAATTTGCTGTGGGGATTGGGCCAGCCGATTGCCGGCGCGGTCGCCGATCGCTTCGGCCTGTTCCGGGTGATGTGCGTCGGCGCGCTGCTCTATGCCGGCGGCCTTCTTTTAATGCGCTATTCCTCGACGCCGCTGTCGCTGAACATCGGCGCAGGTGTCATGGTCGGCTTCGGTCTCGCCGGCTGCTCTTTCAATCTGGTGCTGTCGGCCTTCACCAAGCTGTTGCCGGCCGAGAAGCGCGGGCTTGCACTCGGCGCCGGCACCGCGGCGGGTTCGTTCGGGCAGTTCCTGTTCGCGCCGATCGGCGTCGCGCTGATCGACAATTTCGGCTGGCAGCAGGCGCTCACCGTGTTCGGCTTCCTGATGCTGCTGATCATCCCGCTGTCGCTGGCACTCTCGACGCCGCCGGTCGCAACCACGGCGAACGCTGCGCCCGCGGATGAGCAGACCTTTACGAAAGCGCTCGCCGAAGCCTTCGGCCATCGCTCCTATGTGCTGCTGGTGCTCGGCTTCTTCACCTGCGGTTTCCAGCTCGCCTTCATCACCGTGCATCTGCCGGCGTTCCTGGTCGATCGCGGCATCTCGACGCAAACCGGCGGCTGGGTGATCGCGGCAATCGGCCTGTTCAACATCATGGGATCGCTGAGCGTCGGCTATCTCCAGAACTCGCTGCCCAAGCGCTACATCCTCTCCGCGATCTATTTCACGCGCGCGCTTGCGACGCTCGCCTTCATCTCGTTCCCGATCACGCCGTTCTCGGCGATCGCATTCGGTGCGGTCTCCGGTCTGACCTGGCTGTCGACGGTGCCGCCGACCTCGGCGCTGGTGGCGCTGATGTTCGGCACGCGCTGGCTCGCCACGCTCTACGGCTTTGCCTTCGTCAGCCATCAGGTCGGCGGCTTCCTCGGCGTCTGGCTCGGCGGCATCGTGTTCGAAAAGTTCGGTTCCTATACGCCGATCTGGTGGCTCTCGATCCTGTTCGGCGTGCTGTCCGCGCTGATCAATCTTCCGATCGTCGAGAAACCGGTTCAGCGAGCGGTTGCGCAGCCTGCCTGATCGGCTAAACATCCCCTGAAACAAGTCCAGGGAGTTCAGTCGTGGCCACATTCAAGGCGATCCGGATCGACAAGGCGGACAAGGGCACCACCGCCGCACTCACGCAGTTCGACGACGCCGAACTGATGGACGGTGATGTCACGGTCCGCGTGGAATGGTCGACGTTGAACTACAAGGACGGCCTCGCGCTCACCGGCAAGGCGCCGGTGGTGCGTCGCTTCCCGATGATCGCCGGTATCGATTTCGCCGGCACGGTTGAAACCTCCTCCCATCCGCAATGGAAGGCGGGCGACAAGGTCGTCTGCACCGGCTGGGGCATGGGCGAGACCCATCTCGGCGCCTATGCCGAGAAGGCGCGGGTCAAGGGCGACTGGCTGGTCGCCTTGCCGCAGGGCCTGTCGGCGCGTGACGCGATGGCGATCGGCACCGCCGGCTTCACCGCGATGCTATCGGTGCTGGCGCTGGAGAAGCACGGCCTGTCGCCGAAGAGCGGCCCTGTGGTGGTGACGGGCGCGGCCGGCGGCGTCGGCTCGGTCGCCACTGCCGTGCTCTCGAAGCTCGGTTATCACGTCATCGCCTCGACCGGCCGCGCCTCGGAAGCCGACTATTTGAAAGAGATCGGTGCGGCCGAGATCATCGACCGCAATGAATTGTCGGCGGCGGCCAAGCCCCTCGCCAAGGAGCGCTGGGCGGGCGGCGTCGACAGCGTCGGCTCGACCACGCTCGCGAATCTCCTGTCGATGACGAAGTATGGCGGCGCGATCGCGGCGTGCGGCCTGGCGGCCGGCATGGACCTGCCGTCTTCTGTCGCACCCTTCATTTTGCGCGGGGTGTGCCTTCTCGGCATCGATTCCGTGATGTGCCCGATCGAGCCGCGGAAAGCCGCCTGGCAGCGTCTGGCCTCGGATCTGGATCGGACAAAACTATCTGAAATTACTCATGAAATTCCGCTTGAGGAAGTTTCGGAGTGGGGCGCGAAAATCCTCGCCGGTCAGGTCCGCGGCCGCATCGTGGTAAAAATTGTCTAACGGCGTTCAGACTTTACCAACCAAGCTGCTTCAATGTTGCCTTGGTTAGTATGGTAAGCAGCGGGTAAAGAGATAAGGCATCGCCCGCGCTGGGGTTGGTTCGGAGTTGAGCATGCTTGCGCGTATTGTGTTGGGGGCTGTCACGGCGGCAGCGACGTTTGCGCCGGCCATTGCAGGAAGCATGAACGCCGACGAGGCGCGCCGCTTCGTTGCCGGTAAGGTGTTCGCCTTCACCTGTTTCGACGGTACCCGCGGCGCAGGCCGCATCCTGGACGACCTCGGCGCCGCCGGCGCGGTGCAGTTCTCGGGCGCAGGCCCGGTGAAGCATCTCCGCCTGCCCGGCAACACGCTCCAGATCCGCGGGCAGAACGTCTGCGCCTCGATCAAGGGCATTCCGTTCGAGCCCTGCTTCAACCTGGAAAAGACCGACGATCGCAGCTTCCGCGGCTCGGTGTCGGGCATGGGCTTCGCCTATTGCGACTTCCACCACCAGGGCGGCAATCAGATGCTGATGGCCCGCGCGACGGCGCGTCCGCGCTCGCTGCGCTCTTCGGAGCGCACCGGTTCGGTCGCTGCGTCCAACACTGAAGTCGCCGCGCGCGTCGAGACGCCGCGTGTCGAGAGCAGCCGGCTCGAGCCGGTGAAGTCCGAAGCCAAATCGGAGCCCGCCAGGAACGACGCTCCGCTGGAATTGCGCCGCTCGACCCAGTGACCTGGCTGCGCGGGACCGCCCGCGCATTTTGTCGTTGAGAATATTCATCGGTCACCAAGCCGCCGCGCCGTAGTCATACGGACGGCGGCTTTCATGCCTTGGTAGCGACTCGCGTCCCAGTTTTGCCCAGGGCCGGGGGGTGCAAGGATTCTACGATGTCGTTGTATTTCTTTCGCATCAGCACCGGTCGTTATTCCGGCGCCGCCGACCAGCCTTACGAGTTCGAGGATCGCGCCGCCGCCTGGGCCGAGATGAGCGAGGTCTGCGCCAACCTGCTCGGCAGCATCGCGCGCAACCTGAAGCCGAATGCGAAGTGGAGCATGGAGCTGCTCGACGAGAACAAGAAGCCGGTCTTCCGCGTCAGCCTGGTCGGTGAGACCGTGTGCTGATGACCGCGAACGGGCAACCGTTAACGGACGCCAGTGCGTGCAAATCCGCGAGATCCATCGCGTTGCACGTGAAAAGTGCGCAACTGCAGTAGTTTAAGCACCATTTCAGTATTTCTACCCAGGCTGCCGCGGCCACCCTTAACGTTAATGAGTAACCTCGCGGTTAGCCTTCCCGGACTGTTCACGCGCGTCGGCGCGGCAATGCGTATCCGGGGATTATGTCGATGATGTTCATTCAGAACCTGCGAATTGGCACCAAGCTCGCTGTGACCTCGGCACTCACCATCGCGCTCGTCGCGCTGATGATCGTCCTCCAAATGAACGGCGACGCTGCGGTTCAGAAGCTCAGCAATGGGGCATCGGGGCAGCAGTCGATCGCGCAAAGCGCCGCGGAAGCCAAAGCGTCGGTCCGCGGGATGCAGATCGGCATTCGTGACATCCTGAGCTCCACGTCGCCGGCCGAGTTGCAGAAGGCCGTCACCTATTTCAACGATCGGCAGACCGCGGCCCTGAAATTCGCGGACGAGATGGCGAAGCTGTCGCGCTCGCTGGAGAATCACAAGCGGATCGACCGCCTGGTCGTGTTGGTCGGCAATTTCAGCAAGGGGCAACAGCAGATCGAAGCGATCCGCAAGCAGGAGCTCGCCCTGAGCGCGAAGAAGGAGGGCGAGGCGGCAGCACCGCTCGCAAAGCTCGTGGCCGAGGTCGACCGCATCCGCAAGGAGATGCTGGCGCCGATCAACGAAGAGATATCGGAGCTGACCAACGAGATCATCAACTTTGCCAAGCAGAAGAGTTCCGAAGCCCGCGCCGAAGCCGAAGCTGAGGCCGCGTCCGTCGCGCGGACCTCGTTCGTCGCCGGCGTGCTGGTCGCGCTGGTTCTGATCGGGGCGTGCATCTTCTCCGTCTTCAGCATTGCGCGGCCCATGCGCGCATTGACGGCGGCGATGGAGAAGCTCGCCGGCGGCGATTTCTCTGTGGTGCTGCCGGGCCTCGGCCGCAAGGACGAGGTCGGCGAAGTCGCCGGTGCCGTCGAGAAATTCAAGATCGTGTCCGAACAGAAGGCGCGAGAGGACGCGGAAGCCAAGTCGCGGCAGGATCAGCTCGCGGCCGAGCAGCGCAAGTCCGAGATGCGCAGGCTCGCCGACAGCTTCGAAGGCGCCGTCGGCGAGATCGTCGGTACGGTGTCGTCGGCTTCCACGGAGCTTGAAGCATCCGCCACCACGCTCACCTCGACCGCGGAGCGCACGCAGCAGCTCACCACCGTGGTCGCGGCGGCCTCCGAAGAGGCCTCCACCAACGTGCAGTCGGTGGCGTCGGCAACGGAGGAGCTGTCGTCGTCGATCACCGAGATCAGCCGGCAGGTGCAGGAATCCGCGCGTGTAGCGAGCGAAGCGGTCGGCCAGGCCCGTACCACGACCGACCGTGTCAGCGAGTTGTCGAAGGCGGCGACGCGGATCGGCGACGTCGTGGAGCTGATCAACACCATCGCCGGCCAGACCAACCTGCTAGCGCTCAACGCCACGATCGAGGCCGCGCGCGCCGGCGAAGCGGGCCGCGGTTTTGCCGTGGTCGCCTCCGAAGTCAAGGCGCTCGCCGAGCAGACCGCGAAGGCGACCGGTGAGATCGGCCAGCAGATCGCCAGCATTCAGGCTGCGACCGAGCATTCGGTCGGCGCCATCAGGGACATCAGCGACACCATCGAGAAGCTGTCGGAGATCTCCTCGGCGATCGCGGCTGCGGTCGAAGAGCAGGGCGCCGCGACGCAGGAGATCTCGCGCAACGTGCAGCAGGCAGCGGAAGGCACCCATCAAGTGTCGTCCAACATCACCGACGTGCAGCGCGGCGCGAGCGAGACCGGCTCGGCGTCCTCGCAGGTGTTGGCGGCGGCGCAGTCGCTGTCCGGCGACAGCAATCGCCTCAAGCTCGAGGTCGGCAAGTTCCTGGGTACCGTTCGCGCGGCCTGACCAAAACCGCAGGGAGAGCCTTGCTCCCTGCGCAACTCTCGGAATGCAAGAGCGGCGTCGATCGCGGTGAAAACTCCGTGTTTCTACGGCAAACGTGGTTAAGGGAAGCGGAATGGTTTTGGACGAAGTTCATGGGAATTCAGCCGCTTGAGCGGCAGCGTCCATGAAGGGTTCCAGTCATGCATTTTCTCGGCCGCTTCCGCATCCTGAGCAAGATCCTCGGGATCGTCGTCCTGCTGTGCGGGATCGGTGCCGCGATCGCCTGGATTGGCGTCTCCGCCCTCAGCGATCTCAGCGAAAAGGCCGACGTGATGTCGACCGCGGCCAAGCGGGCCTTGCTCGCCGCGCGCGCCAACCAGAACGTCATCGCGCTGAACCGCGCTGAATTCCGCAGTGCGCTTGATCCGCGTGACGACAATCGCCTCGCCGCGCGTGATGTCATCAACGCCCAGCTCAAGCAGTATCAGGAGCGTTTCGACGAGGTCAGCCAGACCCCGGACGCCAAGACGCTGCTCCCGGGCGTGCGCGAGGCGTTCTCGGCCTACAAGAGCCAGATGGACACGACGCTCGCGGCCGTCGATGCCGAGAAGTCGGCGAAGCTCAGCGACAGCGCAGACAAGCTGCGCGACATCGCGATGAAGAGCAGGACCGCTGCGGAGAACCTTCAAGGCAAGATCCGCGAACTCGCCGATCGGCTGAATACGCGCGTCGAGGAGAAGAGCAAGGAAGCGCGCGAGCAGTATGAATCGACGTCACGCTTCCTGATCATCCTCGCAGGCCTCGGTGTCATCATCGGCGGCGCGTTGGGCTTCATCATCGGTCAGTACGGCATCGCGCGGCCGATCCGCATGATCGTCGGTGTGCTCCAGGAGCTTGCCGCGGGCCGCTATCAGGTCGAGATCGCCGGCCTTGATCGCAAGGACGAGGTCGGCGAAGTCGCCAAGACCGCGGAAGTGTTCCGGGAGAACGGCCTTGCCAAGATCCGGATGGAAGCCGAGCAGAAGGAGATGGAGCAGCGCAGCGCGGCGCAGCGTCGCCAGGACATGCTCCGGCTTGCCGACCAGTTTGAAACCGCCGTCGGCGAGGTGATCGAGACCGTGAGCTCGGCCTCGACCGAGCTCGAGGCTTCCGCGACGACGCTGACCTCGACCGCGGAGCACGCGCAGCAGCTCGCGACCGTGGTCGCTTCGGCCTCTGAGGAAGCCTCCACCAACGTGCAGTCGGTGGCCTCGGCGACCGAGGAGCTGTCGTCCTCGATCACCGAGATCAGCCGCCAGGTGCAGGAATCCGCGCGCGTGGCGAGCGAAGCCGTCGGCCAGGCCCGCACTACCACCGAACGTGTCAGCGAACTGTCGAAGGCGGCAACGCGGATCGGCGACGTCGTCGAGCTGATCAACACCATCGCCGGCCAGACCAACCTGCTGGCGCTCAACGCCACGATCGAGGCTGCGCGTGCCGGTGAAGCTGGCCGTGGCTTCGCCGTCGTCGCTTCCGAAGTGAAGGCGCTTGCCGAGCAGACCGCGAAGGCGACCGGCGAGATCGGCCAGCAGATTTCCGGCATCCAGTCTGCTACCCAGGAATCGGTCGGCGCCATCAAGGACATCAGCGACACCATCGAACGCCTGTCGGAGATCTCTTCGGCGATCGCGGCAGCGGTGGAGGAGCAGGGCGCGGCGACGCAGGAAATCTCCCGCAACGTGCAGCAGGCGGCGGAAGGCACCCATCAAGTGTCGTCCAACATCACCGACGTCCAGCGCGGCGCGAGCGAGACCGGCTCGGCGTCGTCGCAGGTGCTTTCGGCTGCGCAGTCGCTGTCCGGCGACAGCAACCGCCTCAAGCTCGAGGTCGGGAAGTTCCTCACCACGGTGCGCGCCGCCTGAGGGCGGCCGTCCTCACCCCATCATCCGCCGATTGCAACCGCCGCGCGAGGACGCGTGGCGGTTCGCATGCGTCCGCAGCCGATGCCGCGGTGAGAAGGTCTGCACGGTTAACCTTCCGGAAAACCGATGCAGTCATGATCTCGCAATATTCGGGTGCCGAGGCGCCCTCCCTGTATTGCGTATCGAACGTATCGGAGCACATTCAATGAGCGGCTTCTCCATTCGCCTCACCCACAAGGTCATGGCGATCGGACTCTTCGGCCTTGTCGGTCTCGTCGTCTTCGGCGCGATCTACGAGATCGGCAGCTTTTCTCAGGACGCCTCCCGCACCGTTGCCAACCGCGCCCGCGCGATCGCTGACCTCAACAAGCAGCTCACGATCGAGATGCTGGAGGCGCGCCGCAACGAGAAGAATTTTCAGCAGCGCCGCAACGAAAGCTACGCCAAGGCCCATGCCGAGCTGATGGGACCGATCAACCGCGATTTCGACGAGGTCGAGCGGTTGATGGCGGCCGGCGGCATGAGCGCGCTGTCCGACAAGACCAGGCAGGCGCATGACGGCTTCAAACGCTATGCCGAGGATTTCAAGGCGCTCGTCGTGGCCGAGACCAGACTTGGGCTGAACGAGACGCTTGGCCTGTCCGGCTCGCTCCGCGCCGCCGTGCACGACATCGAGGTGAAGCTCAAGGAGATCGACGATTCCAGGACGACGAGCTGGATGCTGATGATGCGCCGGCACGAGAAGGACTTCATGCTGCGGCGCGACCCCAAATACATTGCCGAAGTGAAGAAGGCCGGGGTCGAATTCTCCAAGGCGATCGAGGTGGTCGCAGTCCCGACGGCGGTGATGAACGACATCACGGCCAAGCTCCAGAAATACCAGTCCGAGTTCGCGGCCTGGGCCGAGACCGCGCAGCAGAGCGCTGCGCTGGACGCCAGCATGATGAAGACGTTCCGCGAGCTCGAACCCTCCATGGTCGAGGTGCGGGCCGCCGTCGACGCCATGTACAGGCAGGCGGACGCCGCCGAGGCCGCAACGCGCGATGCCGTGCGCATGTGGATGATGATCGCTTTCGCTCTCACCGTCGTCGTGCTTGCCGTGGTCGGCTTCTTCCTCGGGCGCTCGATCTCGAAGGCGCTGTCCGGCATGGTCGGTGCGATGACGCGGCTGGCACGCGGCGAGCTTTCGATCTCCGTCCCTGGTGTCGGGCGCAAGGACGAGATCGGCGAGATGGCCGGCGCGGTCGAGGTGTTCAGGACCAACATGGCGGAGGCAGAGCGGCTGCGTGCGGAGCAGGCCGAGGCTGACGCGCGCGGGCGCGAACGGCGCAAGGCGGACATGCAGCGCCTCGCCGACGGGTTTGAAGGCGCAGTCGGCGAGATCATCGATACGGTGTCGTCGGCGGCAACCGAGCTCGAGGCGTCCTCCAACACGCTGACGCAGGCCGCTGAGCGCGGCAACGGGCTCGCCACGGCGGTGGCGGCGGCCTCGGAGGAGGCGTCCGCGAACGTGCAGTCGGTGTCGTCCGCGAGCGAGGAGATGACCACATCGATCTCGGAGATCAGCCGCCAGGTGCAGGAATCGGCTCGCGTCGCCGACGTCGCGGTCGAGCAGGCCCAGCGCACCAACGCGCGCGTCGCTGAGCTGACCAAAGCGGCAGGCCGCATCGGCGACGTGGTCGAGCTGATCAACACCATCGCCAGCCAGACCAATCTGCTGGCGCTGAATGCCACGATCGAGGCGGCACGTGCGGGCGAGGCCGGCAAGGGCTTTGCGGTGGTCGCGACCGAAGTGAAGGCGCTCGCCGAGCAGACCGCGAAGGCCACCGGCGAGATCAGCCAGCACATCGGCGCGATCCAGACCGCGACGCAGGATTCGGTCGGCGCGATCAAGGAGATCGGCGACACCATCGCGCGGATGTCGGAAATTTCCTCGGCCATCGCCGCAGCGGTGGAGGAGCAGGGCGCCGCGACGCAGGAGATCTCCCGCAACATCCAGCATGCCGCGCACGGCACCTCGGAAGTCTCCGCCAATATCGGCAACGTCCAGCGCGGCGCAGGCGAGACCGGGGCTGCGTCGGCCCAGGTGCATTCGGCGGCGCAATCGCTGTCTCAGGAGAGCAACCGGCTGAAGAGCGAGGTCGCGCGCTTCCTGGAGTCGGTGCGGGCGGCGTGAGGTCGTCAGTTGCTCCGTTCGAGCCGCGCATCGCGGTGCGCCAGTGTGGCGTCGCGCGATGTCTGCTGCATTGCAACCAATAATTGCGGAACATATAACGGCGGCGACAGCGAATTCCGTAGTTTCACGTAGGTTCCTGTTAACGCCTGTTTGCAACTATGAGCGCAATCTTACGGGATAAAAATCAGCCAGCATTGTTGAACTGACTTCCGCCCTGTCGTCCGTCGTGACGATGGCGGCGCAGGTGATTTGCGCGTTGCTAGGTCTCATCGGGATTTGCTGTGATGTCGAAGTTGTCGATCGTGTTCAAGCTTCTGACCGTGTTGTCGGTCCTCGTGCTGTCGCTCGCCGGCGTCGGCGTGATGGCGATCGGCACCATGCAGAGTATCAATTCCCACACCGTCGAGATCGCGGAGAGCTGGCTGCCGAGCGTGCGTGCGCTCGGCTCGCTCCGCGCCGACATCAACGAGTTGCGCGTCGCGCTGCGCCTGCACCTGATGCAGGACACCGCCGAGGGCAAGGAAGCCGCCGAGAAGCGCCTCGCCTCGCTGCAGGCGCGCATCGACCAGACCCGCAAGGTCTACGAGCCGCTGATCACCTCAGCCGAGGAGCGTTCGCTCTATGAGCAGTGGAGCAAGGCGTGGGCCGAGTACCTGAACGGGGTGCAGGATGTCATGGCGCTGTCGCGCAAGGGCGTCGGTCGCTTCCCGACCGATGCCAACGAGCTGTTGCAGACCAAGGTCGCGAAGATGGCCCAGGCCGCCGACCCGCTGCTCCAGAAGGGCATCGAGATGAACAACCGGGGCGCCGAGCTGGAGACGAAGCAGGCGGCCGACAGCTATGCCACGATCTTCCGCGTGCTGGTCGGCATCATCGTGTTCTCGGTCGTGATCGCGATCGGTGCCGCCTATTATCTCGTGCGTGACGTTTCTCGCGGCATTGCCTCGATCATCCATCCGATGCAGTCGCTTGGCGAAGGCGACCTCTCCGCCGAGGTGCCGCATCGCGGCGAGAAGACCGAGATCGGCTCGATGGCGGATGCGCTCCAGATCTTCAAGCAGGCGTTGATCGCCAAGAAGGCCGCCGACGAAGTCGCTGCGGCCGACGCCGAGGCCAAGATCGAACGCGGCCGCCGCGTCGACGCCATCACCCGCAAGTTCGAGGCCATGATCGGCGAGGTCGTCGGCACCGTGTCGTCGGCCTCGACCGAGCTCGAGGCCTCCGCGACCACGCTGAGCAGCACCGCGCAGCGGGGGCAGGAGCTTGCGACCGTGGTCGCTGCGGCGTCCGAGGAAGCCTCCACCAACGTCCAGGCGGTTGCGTCCGCATCGGAGGAGCTGTCGTCCTCCATCACCGAGATCAGCCGCCGCGTGCAGGATTCGGCGCGGATGGCCGCGGAGGCCGTCGAGCAGGCGACGCGGACCAACGACCGCGTCAACGCGCTGTCGCAGGCGGCATCGCGTATCGGCGACGTGGTCGAGCTCATCAACACCATTGCCGGTCAGACCAACCTGCTGGCGCTCAACGCCACCATCGAGGCTGCGCGTGCCGGTGAAGCCGGCCGCGGCTTCGCGGTCGTCGCCTCCGAGGTCAAGGCGCTGGCCGAGCAGACCGCGAAAGCGACCGGCGAGATCGGGGCGCAGGTCTCCGGGATCCAGTCCGCGACGCAGGAATCCGTCAGCGCCATCCAGGAGATCGGCGGCACCATCGAGCGGCTGTCCGAGGTGGCGGCGGCCATCGCAGCCGCCGTCGAGGAACAGGGCGCGGCCACGCAGGAGATCTCGCGCAACGTGCAGCAGGCTTCGGTCGGCACGCAGGAGGTCTCGATGAACATCACGGACGTTCAGCGCGGTGCGATCGAGACCGGCTCGGCGTCGACGGAGGTGCTGTCGGCGGCGAAATCGCTGGCGACCGACAGCACGCGGCTCAAAGTCGAGGTCGCGCAGTTCCTGGAGTCGGTCCGCGCGGCTTGATCCTCAAGTGCTCGCCTGCGGAGCCGGCGGCGGTGCTATCTGCCGCCGGAACAGGATGCGCTGGTAGAGCCACCCGATCGCGACCAGCACGATGCCGAGGCACATGAACGACAGCGCGCGGTAGACGCCTGTCAGCGTCGACATGTCGATCACGAAGGCCTTCAGGATCGTCAGCGCGATCACCGCGGCCGACGCCAGCCGTGCCCGCTCGGAGTTGACGAGAATGCCGACGCCGAGCAGCACCACACCGAAGCCGAGCCAGCCGATCGAATAGGTGTATTGCTCCGCGCCCGTGGTGGCGCCGTAAAGCAAGACCGGGCCGTGATAGAAGCGGCGGATCTCCAACGTCAAATAGGTGAGCGCGAACACCAGCGCACCGCCGGCAATCGTGTTCGCATAGGCGACGGGGCGATGTCCGGCCACCGCATAGGACAGTAGCAGCATCAACACCGCCGGGAGCGCGTAGCCGAGCAGCAGCAGGTTGAAGACGAGACCGCCGACATCGACGCTGGAGAGCAGCCACGGATTCTCCAGGATCAGCAGGCCGAACACGCTGATGAGCCCGGCGATCGCGGTGAGCGCGATCGCGCCAACGTTGTGAACGATGCTGTGGCTCCTCAGCTGCAGCCGCTCCAGCCCGATCGCCATGGCGAGCGCGACGCAGACTTGCAGGGCAAATTCGAGCAGCGAGGGCGGCGACGTCATGCGGCCGCCGGTGGCGAGATGCCGGATCTCCATGAAGGCGAGCAGCGCGGTGAACAGGATCGCGGCGGCCTCCACGATGCGCAGCGGCGGATCGTCACTACGGCGGCGCAGGAAGATGCTCGCGCCCCAGAACGAGGCCGCCGGCAGGCCGTAGCCCCACAACAGCCAGTTGAAGATCGGCGTGGTGCCGACGGCATCGCCGACGATGCGCGGATCATAACCGATGCGCGCGGTAACGATCGCGGCGAAGATGGCGGCGAGCCGGCGCAGGACCGGGATCGGCCGCTGCAGCGAGATCCAGGCCGTGCCGAGCGACATCAGTGCCAGCGCGATGGTGAGCCAGCCCTTTTCGAGGGCGAAGGTCAGCGCCAGCGCCAGCGCGCCGAGCGTGCCGGTCGCGAACAGCGCGACGGAGGTCGCAGCGCCCGGCCGATCTTCGCGGCGCGCCAGCGCTTCGGTCGCGGCGCCAAAGGCGGCGGCGAGCAGCACCGCGAGGATCGCGAACGGGATCGAGCGGTCGAGATGGGCGATGCGCGCGTAGAGCGCAACGAGGATCGCGATCGGCGTCGCAACGGCGGCCGCCGACCACACCACCGGGATGACTGCCGAGCTCGACCGGCCCTGCGCGAAAAAGCCCGCGATGCCGAAGCCGGCAGCGAAGATCGCGGCCATCACCAGATGCAGCGTCACCGCGCCGTCGATCGCTGTTGGTCCAACGCCGGGCATGGGGCCGCCCGGCAGCACCAGCATGTCGGGATTGGCGCGCACCGCCCATTCGGCGAACACGATGAAGACGGTCGCTGCGGCCGCGCCCAGCGCGCCGGTCGCCGCCGGCGCGCGCCAGGCGACGAGCAGCGTCGCACCAACGAGCAGCGTGAAGGCGATCAGCGCAAGGTCCGCATGCGCGCTCGACAGCACGATCAGCATCGCGCCGAACAGATAGGCACCGAGCGAGCTCGACGACACCGGCTCGATCTCCCCGTCCTCGATGGTCGGGCCGAACATGAAGCCGCAGACCACGAGCAGAGCGGCGAGCACGAAGCCCGCGATCGCATGGAAGGCGTGCGGCGCGACCTGCAGCTCGCTGGTATCGAGCCCCGGGAAGATCCAGAGCACGGCGAAGGCGATGGTCGTCACCGCGAGCCAGCGCCACAGCCGGATGCGCGCGAGGCCGAAGCTCGCGGCGGTGACGATCGCAAGATAAATATAGAGCGCCCAATAATCCGGCTTGCCGCTGGAGACGAGGATCGGCGTCACGAACGCGCCGACCACGCCGAGGCCCGCGAGTGCGGGCCCATGCAACAGTGCCGCGGCGAGCGTGCCCATCGCGACGATGCCGAGCAGCACGAAAGCGGTGGCGGGCACGAGGAAGCCATAGAGCGCATAGGCCGCGTAGATGGTCGCGAACGCCACGGCCGTTCCGGCCGCGGTGAGGATCGCGGGGATGTTGGCGATCGGCAGCGCCGCGATGTTGGAGATGCTCTCCTTGCGCCGCGACCATTCGCCGGCGCCCAGCAGCGCGGCTGCGAACAGCCCGCCGAGGAACACGCGCACGCCGGGGCCGACGAGACCTGCCTCGATCGAATAGCGCACCATGAAGAAGCCGCCGAGCGCGAGCGCAAGGCCGCCGATCCAGACCACCCAGCGCGTGCCGAGCCGCTCCTCGAAGCCAGGCTCTCTAATATCAGGCGCCGGCGCGGGCAAAGGCGGCGGTGCGTAGGCCTCGGTGCTCGCCGCAAGCGGCGGCGGTGCATCGGCTTCGGTGCTCGCTGCGAGCGGCCGCGGTGAAACCTCTTCGGTGACGAGCGGAGGCGGTGCTGCCTCGGCTTCGGGCGCGAGCGGCGGCGGCTCGGCGGCCGTCGTCGCGGGCGCCTCGGCCTGCACCTGCGTGGGCATCAGCGGCGGTGGCTGCACCTGCCGCTGCGCGTAAAACATCTCTTCGAGCGAGGCCAGCCGGCGGCGCAGCTCGGCCGCCTGGCTGGAGGCCTTGATCGCGATCAGGACCGCGATGATCGCAATGATCAGCGCAAAGACGTCAAACGGGCCGTCGAACATGAAGCCTCCAGGCAACCGGCGGGCAGGGGCCGGTCACGCAAATCCTAGGATCTAGCGCCGGGAGCGTACGCGCAAGCCCGGCGCGGGTCGTTCCTGGAGCACGTCGCGGCGGAAGCGGTAGAGCGCCGCCGGCCGTCCGCCGGTCTGTGTCGACATCACCCCGGTCGGTTCGACCAGGGCTTCGGTTTCGACCAGGCGGCGGAAATTTTGCTTGTGCAGGTGCCGGCCGGAGATCGCCTCCACCGTGTACTGCAGTTCAGTGAGTGTGAACTCCGCGGGCAAAAGTTCAAACACCACAGGACGATACTTCAGTTTCGCACGCAGCCGCGCGATCGCTGTCGCGAGAATCCGGCGGTGATCGAATCGCATGGAGGTGCCGAGCGCGGGAAGCTCCTTGCGCGCCAATGCCGCAGGACGGCCGTCGCGCCGCGCCTCCTCGATCAGCCCGGCCTCGTACAAGAGCTCGTAGCGGTCGAGCACGCGCTCCTCGTCCCAGGGCGCGCCGTCGAGACCGAAATAGAACCGCACGCGATCCCGGCGCGGCAGAGCGCGTGTGGTCTCCGGCGTCTCCTCCTCGGCCCATAGCGTCAGCGCCGGAATGATGTCACGGGCGATGATCGCGGGCGGCTCCTCGCGCCAGTCTTCCCAGGGGAGGAAGCGATACCACGGTTCGAAGCTCGCGCCGGTCGCTGCGAGCTCGCCGCCCACCGCGCGCGTCAGCGCGAGATAGCCGATCGACACCATATGCGCACCGGTGTCGCCGGCCTCGGCGTGACGGCCGCGATCGCCGAACGTGTAGAGCTGCTCGACATAGCCGAGCCGCAAGCCCGCCTGCGCCTCGACCCAGGCGCGCAGGCCGATCTCGAACGTGCGATGGCTCGGCGCATCGAACGGCCCGAACGGCAGGCCCGCCAGCCCATCACTGCTGTGCGCGGTGAGGATCAGCGGCTCATGGTCCTCGATCGCGACGATCGCCGCGGTCAGGCCGATCTCGATCGGCGTCAGCTGCGTGTCGCTCATGCGGCTGATGTCGCAGTTGTCATTCGAGCTCGATCACGAAGGGGCGGCCTTCCACCATCATGGCGCCCGGGCCCATCTCGTCGAGCGCGCGCAGCATGCGGCCGTTGCGTCCGAGCGCGCGGTCGGCAAGGCCGACGATGCGCCGGTTCGGCGAGGCGATCGGGGAGGCCGCGCGGATCTTCTTGGCGATCGCGATCTCGTCGCGATCCGGATTGAGGGCGCAGACGGCCGCGAACGCGCTCGCGGTGGAGCGGCTGATGCCGGCATAGCAATGCACCACCAGCGGCGCGCTGCGGTCCCAGCCGCGCACGAAATTCAGCACCTGGTCGATATGAGCTTCGGATGGTGCGGTGAAGCCGTCCATCTCCTCGGTGATGTCGTCCATCGACACTTTGAGATGGTTGGCCGGCAGCACCGACACCGGACGTGCCACCTGCTCGACATTGGCCATGACGGTCAGCACATGGCTGGCCCTGGTGAGGCGGACGGTTTCGGGAAGGGCGGCGAGGGAACAGACGTGGATCATGGCGGACCTTTTTGCCGCTGATTATAGCGAGCGCTCGTAGGGTGGGCAAAGGCGCATCGTGCCGTGCCCACGGTTTCGCACCGCGCACATTGCGGCTAGTTTGGTGGGCGCGCTTCGCTTTGCCCACCCTACGAAGGGATGATGCTAGGCGAACACCGCGTTGAACCGCTCCAGAAACTGCTTCTCGGCCCGCGCCGCGGTCCAGGGCGTGAGGTAGTCGCGGCGGACGCTGTCGGAGAGGCCGGGGTCCCTGCCGAACAGGCGCTTCGCCTCGCTTTCGCTGAAGCCGGCAAGCTCGGTTGCCTCCAGATAGGCCGCACCGCGATCGGCGGCCTTGATGGCTTGCGTGATCTCCTCGGGCAGCGCCGGCGGCAGGCCGAAGCGGATGTGGATGGCGCCGAGCAGGCGCTTCTCCACCGCCTTGTAATGGCCGTCGAGCACGGCCTTGAACGGCGAGATCATGTCGCCGATCACGTATTCGGGCGCATCGTGCAGCAGGGCGGCGAGCCGCATGCGCTCGTCGACGCGCGGCATCTCGTGCCGCATCACGGTCTCCACCAGAAGCGTATGCTGCGCGACCGAGAAGATGTGCGCGCCGGTGGTCTGCCCGTTCCAGCGCGCCACGCGCGCCAGCCCATGCGCGATGTCGGCGATCTCGACATCGAGCGGAGAGGGATCGAGCAGATCGAGCCGCCGGCCCGACAACATGCGTTGCCAGGCGCGGGATGCCACGTCGCGTGCCGTTTTCTTCGCGGTCATTTGGCCTTAAGGCGCGGCTTGCGCTGCGTCTTGCCGCAGCTCGCGTGACAATGGCAGTCGACGAGATGGTCGTTGACCATGCCGGTCGCCTCCATGAAGGCGTAGACGATGGTCGGACCGACGAATTTGAAACCGCGCGAGGACAGTTCCTTGGAGATCTGCATCGACAGCGGCGTCGAGGCCGGCACGCTCGCAGTGGTCTTGAAATTGTTGACCTTGGGCCGTCCGTCCATGAAGTCCCACAACAGCTTCGAGAAGCCCGGGCCCTTCTCCATGATGTCGAGATACGATTTCGCGCTCAGGATCGCGCCGTCGATCTTGGCGCGGTTGCGCACGATGCCGGCATCGTTCATCAGCGCGTGCACCTTCTTGTCGTTGTAGCGCGCGATCTTCTCCGGCTGAAAATCATCGAAGGCTTTGCGGAAATTGTCGCGCTTGCGCAGGATCGTGATCCAGGAGAGGCCGGCCTGGAAGCCGTCGAGGATCAGCTTTTCATACAGCGCACGGTCGTCATATTCCGGCACGCCCCATTCGGTGTCGTGATAGGCGACATAGAGCGGGTCTTCGCCGGGCCAGGGGCAGCGGGTCTTTCCGTCGGGATGCAGGCGGGGGGCTCGGCTCATGCGATGGGCTGCTTCAGGGGAATGCGGACGACGTCGGGTTCGGCGAGCCTCACGGCGAGGCCGCCGGCGGTGAGCGGCTGGCCGGCATCGAGCGCGTCCGCAACGCGGTCGATGCGCACCAGCGCGATGCCTTTGCCTTGCGCGGACGAGCCCATCGTGCCGACCGGCTTGTCACCGGCCATAACACTGACGCCGGCCTCCGGCGAGAGGTCATCGAGCAGCACCTTGACGCTGCGGGTGCGCGCGGTGCCGCGATGCTGCATGCGCGAGACGACCTCCTGGCCGACATAGCAGCCCTTGTCGAAATCGACGCCGGCAAGGCGGTCCATGTTGGTCTCGTGCGGGAATGCATCGCTGTACATGAAATCGAGTCCGCCGCGCGGCACGCCGAGCGCGATACGATGCGCCTCGTATTCGGCGGAATCGACCAGCTCGGCGCCGATGAGGTCGGACAGCTTCTGCTTGAGGTCTTCGGGGATCAGGATGCGAGTGCCGAGCGCATCATTGCGCGGATCGGCGAATGCAAGGTCCGGCTGCGCCGCAAGCTGGCCGTCCCAGGCCGCGAGCACACCGAGATCGAGGTTTTCCACCGTGACCTTGGCGCGCAGCTTGTAGAATTTCAGCTTGGTGGCGAGGCCCTCGGCCAGCGCCTTCGGACAGTCGATCAGGAACCCGCCGCCATGGCCTGCGGGCACCTCGGTGATCAGGAAATCCACGATGATCTTGCCCTGCGGCGTCAGCAGCGCACCGAATCGCCCCAGGCCCGGCTTCAGCCTGTCGAGATCGGTCGTGATCAGGCCGTTGAGGAAGTTGCGCGCGTCCTCGCCCGCGACCTTGACCACGCTCCGGTCGGGAAGAAACGCTGATTTCATGTGAAAATCTCTTGCGACATGTTGCTCCGGAACGTAAGCCCGCAAGGCATAAACGACAAGACCTCAAGCCCCGCGCTTGGGGATGAGAGAGGCCTTCAGCCATGACCCAGCGCTTCGATGTGATCCTCAAAGGTGGCACCGTCGTCAACCAGGACGGCGAGGGTGTTCGCGATATCGGCATCACCAACGGCCGCATCGCGGAGCTGGGCCCGCTGTCGCAGGCCTCTGCCGCTGAAATGATCGACTGCAAGGGCCTCCACATCCTGCCCGGCGTGATGGACACCCAGGTGCATTTCCGCGAGCCCGGGCTGGAGCAGAAGGAAGACCTCGAGACAGGGTCGCGCAGCGCCGTGATGGGCGGCGTCACCGCCGTGTTCGAGATGCCGAACACGTCTCCATTGACCGTGACGGAGGCCACCTTCACCGACAAGGTGAAGCGTGCCCATCATCGCATGCATTGCGATTTCGCCTTCTTCATCGGCGGCACCCGCGAGAACGTGCAGGATCTGCCGGTGCTGGAGCGCGCGCCCGGCTGCGCGGGTGTCAAGGTGTTCATCGGCTCGTCGACCGGCGCGCTGCTGGTGGAGGACGACGAGAGCCTGCGCCGCATCTTCCAGGTGATCCGCCGCCGCGCCGCCTTCCACGCCGAAGACGAATACCGCCTCAACGACCGCAAGTCGCTGCGCATCGAGGGCGATCCGCGTTCGCATCCGGTCTGGCGCGACGAGACCGCGGCGCTGATGGCGACGCAGCGATTGGTCAAGCTCGCGCACGAGACCGGCAAGCGCATCCACGTGCTGCACATCTCGACCAAGGAAGAGATCGAGTTCCTGCGCGACCACAAGGATGTCGCCTCCTGCGAGGCGACGCCGCATCATCTCACGCTGGTCGCACCCGAATGCTACGAGCGGCTCGGCACGCTGGCGCAGATGAACCCGCCGGTGCGCGGCGCCGATCACCGCGCCGGCATCTGGCGCGGCATCGAGCAGGGCATCATCGACGTGCTTGGCTCCGACCATGCCCCGCATACGCTGGAAGAGAAGTCGAAGACCTATCCGGCCTCGCCCTCCGGCATGACCGGGGTGCAAACGCTGGTGCCGCTCATGCTCGACCACGTCAACGCCGGCCGGCTGTCGCTGGCGCGCTTCGTCGATCTCACCAGCGCCGGCCCCGCGCGTCTCTACAACATGGCCTGCAAGGGCCGCATTGCCGCGGGCTACGACGCCGATTTCACGGTCGTCGATCTCAAGCGCAGCGAGACCATCACCAACAAATGGGTGGCGTCGAAGGCCGGCTGGACCCCCTATGACGGCGTTCGCGTCACGGGCTGGCCCGTCGGCACCTTCATCCGCGGCCGCCGCGTGATGTGGCAGGGCGAGATCGTGACACCGTCGCAGGGCGAGCCGGTGCGGTTTCTGGAGACGCTGAAGCAGTAGAGGGCGGCCCGCTTCTCGCTCCGCTGTCATGCCCCGCGGAGGCGGGGCATCCAGTACGCCGCGGCTTCTCGGTTCGATCACCGCCGCCTCTGGAATACTGGATTGCCCGCCTTCGCGGGCAATGACAGAGTGCCAGGAAGCGTAGACTCAAATTGGGAGAGAGCAATGTCCCAACCGACGCCCCTCATCACCACCGCGCAACTCGCCGCGATACTCGGCGATCCCAACCTCCGCCTCTACGACTGCACGACCTATAACGAGCCGGTGCCATCAGGTAGCGATGTGCCCTATCGCGCGGTGCCCGGCGACAAGACGTTCGCGGCCGGCCACGTCCCCGGCGCGGATTTCCTCGACCTGCAAGGCGAGTTCTCCGACATCTCCGCGCAACAGCTCTTCATGATGGCTGGCGTGCCCCAGCTAGAGGCCGCCTTCGGTCGCCACGGCGCTGACGCATCCAAGACCATCGTGCTCTACAGCATCGGCACCATGATGTGGTCGACGCGGTTCTGGTGGATGCTGCGCTCGCTCGGCGTCGATGCGCGCGTGCTCGACGGCGGCTTCGACAAATGGAAGGACGAGGGACGGCCGGTCGAGACGGGCGCGCCGAAGGGCTATCCCGCCACCACCTTCAAGGCCGCGCCGCGCGCGGGCTTCTTCGTCGACAAGACCACCGTGAAGGCGCGGATCGGCGATCCCTCGACCGTGATCGTCAACGCGCTCGGGCCGCAATTTCATCAAGGCCTCGAGCCGAGCCGCTACGGCCGGCCCGGCCGCGTGCCCGGCAGCGTCAACGTTCCCGCGGCCACGCTCGCCAAGGCCGACAAGACACTGACGACGCTTGCCGATGCCGAGGCGAAATTCGCGGCCCAGGGGGTTACGCGCGACAAGAATGTGATCTGCTATTGCGGCGGCGGCATCTCGGCGACGATCGACCTGCTCATGCTGACACAGCTCGGCTACGACAAGCTGACGCTGTACGATGCCTCCATGGGCGAATGGGCGAGGGATCCGGCACTGCCGATCGAGACGGACTAGCTCTTACCCTCCCCTGGAGGGGGAGGGTCGCTTCACGTCGCGCGAAGCGAGAGGCGAAGCGGGGTGGGGTGATCTCTCCACTCGAGCACCGCCTCAAAGGTATAGACTGTCACCCCACCCCGCTCGCGCTACGCGCGATCGACCCTCCCCCTCCGGGGAGGATAAGGAAGAAAGTCGGGAACCTTTCTCGCAGGCCTGCATCCAATGTCCGGAACGAATGGAAACAGGTGACCACCATGCAGCGGACCGCAGCCGGCCTGTCCGCCGGCGCCAGAGCATCGGAAGCCGAACTGGTCGACCGCGCGCGGGGCCGTGACGAGGCCGCGTTGCGCGAGATCATGCAGGCCAACAACCGCAGGCTCTACCGTCTTGCGCGCGGTATCCTGCGCAGCGACAGCGAAGCCGAGGACGTGGTGCAGGAAACCTATGTCCGGGCCTTTACCCATCTGGACGACTTTCGCGGCGAGTCCGGGCTGTCGACCTGGCTGTCGCGCATTGCCATCAACGAGACGCTTGGCCGGGCGCGAAGCCGCAAGCCGCATGTCGAGCTCGACGCGCAGATCATAAAATTTCCCGTTTCTCCCGCAGGCGATCCGGAAAGGACCATGGCCCAACGTGAAATCCAGCGCGTCGTCGAACGCGCAATCGACGAACTGCCGGATGTGTTCCGCATGGTCTTCGTCGCGCGCGTCATGGAGGGGATGAACATCGAGGAGACCGCCGATCTGCTCGGCGTCAAGCCCGAGACCGTGAAGACGCGGCTGCACCGTGCGCGCACCATGCTGCGCGAGAACGTCGAGAAGGAGATCGGTCCGGTGGTGATGGACGCGTTCCCGTTCGCCGGGTGGCGCTGCGAGCGGCTGACCGTATCCGTGCTGAAGCGGCTCGGCAGCGGCGGCTGAAGTTTTTCGGGAACGTTTGCGCGAAAATCCCATCCAATGCCTGTGAAGCAACGCCGGCAAACCGTCCGGCAGCACAGGAGTTTCAAACATGTTCACCCGATGGAGCGCGGCGATCGCCGCGGCAATTCTGTTGTCGAGCCCGGCGCTGCTGCAAGGCGCGAGCGCAGCCGACAAGCCCACCGATCCGCAGATCGCTCACATCGCCTACACCGCGGGCGTGATCGACATCAACGCGGCCAAGCAGGCGCAGAAAAAGGCCAAGAACAAGGACGTCAAGGCGTTTGCCGAGGACATGCTGCGCGACCACGAGGCGGTCAACAAGCAGGCGCTGGCGCTGGTCAAGAAGCTGAACGTTACGCCTGAAGACAACGATACCAGCAAGACGCTGTCGAAGCAGGCGAGCGACAAGCTGGCTGAGCTCGACAAGCTGAGCGGCGCGGCCTTCGACAAGGCCTATGTCGCGAACGAGGTCGCCTACCACAAGGCGGTCAACGGCGCGCTGGAAACCCAGCTCATCCCGTCCGCCAGCAATGCCGAGCTCAAGAGCCTGTTGCAGACCGGCCTGAAGATTTTTCAGGGCCATCAGCAGCACGCCGAGCATGTCGCGGCCGCGCTGAAATAGGGGGTGTGGGATGAAGCCGCGACGCCTCGCTTCGATCGCGCTTGCGGTCGTTTTGCTGTCGATCGTCGYCCCGGCGCGCGCCGCGACCATTCAGATCATAATGGACAATCTCGTGGTCTCACCGGCCGAAACGTCCGCGAAGGTCGGTGATACCATCGAATGGATCAACAAGGACGTGTTCGCGCACACCGCCACGGCGAAGAACGGCGATTTCGACGTGATGCTGCCACCGAAGAAGTCGGCAACGTTTGTTCTGAAGAAGGCGGGAACAGTCGATTATTACTGCCGCTATCATCCCAACATGAAAGCGACGCTCAAGGTCGCGCCGTGAGGGAGGTGGGAGTGCATTCCCGATCGTAGTGGGAATATCTCCCGGTCATCGCGAGACTAATGCTTGTCCGGGGGAGGCGGCTTCCGTGCGATAAACGCAGCAGACTTCGCGAACCTGTTCGCCAGATCCCGTTCGCCAAGTCATTCATCCGTAGACTGGCCCCGCCCGTGTGGCGGGGTCATTTTTCGCAAGCAGCTTACTGCCTTGCGAGAGTGACCGAGAATTCGCCGTTGCGGATGCGGCCCGGAAAGCCCTCGACGAATTTCGCCACCGCATCCTCGCCGTAGGTGCCGACGAGCTCGGCGAATGCCGCAAACAGGCTCGCCTGCGCCAGGCAGTCACCGTCGACGCCATCATGGCGCGCTTCGGCCCAGGCCTCGTTGAGATAGCTCAGCGCGGCCTGTTTCTGCTCGTGATCGGGCAGCGGCGCGCGGGCGGGGGCGTAGGACACTGAATGGCTCATGAAACTCGATCAGGGCTGGGGCGCGATCCACGGCGATGCGCTGTACGAAAGGTGTAGCACGCGTATTAACGCCCGCTAGGCTACATCTTTAAGAACGGTTAACGGCTGTGAACAAAGTCGATGACAGGGTTCCGGATGCGCGTTCGCGTTCATCTCTCTCGTCATTCCGGGACGCGCCGACAGGCGCGGGCCCGGAATCCATCGTGCGTCAGAGTTGGTGGCCCGATGGATTCTCAGATGCGCAATTGCGCATCGTAGCTCGCGCTTCGCGCGCCCCGGAATGACGGAGAGCTAGTTCGCGTAACGCGCCGTGAGATCGCGCGAGATCTTCGAGCCTTCCTCGATATAGCGGCGGATCGCCACCGTCGCGGCCGGCGTGCAGCTCCGATAGGTCTGCTGGAAGCCGTTATAGCCGCGGTTGAAGCCGGCGATCATGCGCGTGCGGCGCTCGCCCGAGGGGGTTTCGGCATCGATCAGCGCCTGCATCTCGCTGCGCCATTTGTTGCCCTCGTTGGACCCGCAGATGCCGCGCAGATAGTGCAGGCCGCCCAAAATCTCCGCCAGCCGCTGCAAATCGGCGTCAAACGGCGCCGCCACGTCCTGGGCCCTCGTGGGCACGGAGGCGCAGGCGAGAATCAGGGCAAAAATGGCCAGAGATCGCGTGGACATCGGCGGGGTGTATGCCCCCTTGGGGCGGATGACGCAAGACGGGGCAGTCAGGGCCCGATCAGCCGGGCGGCCGACTGGATGACCTCCTCCAGCCCTCCGGTCAGCTTGAGGTCGCCGAGGCTCGCCAGGGCGTCGGGGGCGATCCAGCGGTAATCGTCGAGCTCCTCGTTGAGAGCCGGCTCCTTGGCCACCCAGCGGGCGGCAAAGGACATGATCAGGTAGTGGCCGGCGCCGGGGGCGGTCGGCAGCACCTCGCGCCAGCCGGCGAGGCCGATGATCTCGATGGCGAGCCCGGTCTCCTCGTCGACCTMGCGCGCCAGCGCCTGGTGCAGCGATTCGCCGAACTCGACCCGGCCGCCCGGCAGCGAATAGAACCCCTTGGCGGGTGAGCGGGCGCGGCGGGTCAGAAGTACCTTGCCGTCGCGGAAGATGGCGGCGCTGACCGCGATCTGGGGGTGGGTGGGCTGGATGACCGCAGGCATATCTTCAACAACCCTTCAACAGCCCTTGGCTCAATTCGCCATGATGGTGTCGACGTCGGCTTCCGCGCCGCCATTGATGATGCCGCCGCAGGCCGCGATCAGCGGCTTGACCCAGAGCGTGGCCTGCTCGGCGAGGCGGACGCGGGTCGTGTCCTTCTCGACCTCGCGCATGGCCGAGCCGACCGCTGTCAGGATCGAGGTCATGGTATCAGTGATGTGGTCGAACTGGGCGCGCACGTTCGGATCGGCCTTCTCATAGGCTTCGATGGCCAGATCCCGTGCCTTGAAATTCGACGCGGTGAAATGCTCGGCATAGGACAGCGGCGACCAGGTCAAAAAATCTTCGGCGCATTCCGGCATGTCCGGGACCATTTCCAGGAGCATCACGGCTTCATTGAAATGGTTGAGATAGTCGGTGGCAAGCCCGGTTCGCGGGTTGATGTTGGCCACGCGCAGCCGCTCGGCCCAGGCGGCGGCCTCGGGGCCCGTCTGTACATGCGTCCGCGCGGGTTGGGAGGCCTTTGAGCTCATCTGCCGCAGTGTTAGCGTTCGGGGTTAAAACGACCTGAACGGACCCTATATAGATAGCCAAGGATGTGTGGACGCTTCGTCATAACTTCGGCCCCCGCGGCTTTGCGGCAACTGTTCGGCTATGTCGAGCAGCCGAATTTCCCGCCACGGTACAACGTCGCGCCGACACAACCGATTCCGGTCGTGCTGCTCGATAACGGCGCGCGCCATTTCCGCTTGATGCGCTGGGGATTGTTGCCGAGCTGGGTCAAGGATCCCAAGGGATTTACGCTCCTGATCAACGCGCGCTCCGAGACGGTGCTGGAAAAGCCCGCCTTCAAGAACGCGATTCGGAGGCGCCGTGGCCTGATCCCGGCCGATGGCTATTATGAATGGAAGACGGAGGGCGGCCGCAAGCAGCCCTTCTTCATCCACCGCGCCGATGGCGAGCCGCTCGGCTTTGCTGCGGTATTCGAGACCTGGGTCGGGCCGAACGGTGAGGAGCTCGACACCGTCGCGATCGTCACAGCGGCGGCGGGCGAGGATCTCGCCGCCCTGCACGACCGCGTGCCCGTCACCATCAGCCCGCGCGATTTCGAGCGCTGGCTCGAC
Source organism: Bradyrhizobium sp. P3_C3 (assembly GCF_056402655.1). Classification (NCBI taxonomy): domain Bacteria; kingdom Pseudomonadati; phylum Pseudomonadota; class Alphaproteobacteria; order Hyphomicrobiales; family Nitrobacteraceae; genus Bradyrhizobium; species Bradyrhizobium sp. P3_C3. Next base: position 84,036 of record NZ_JBFUGY010000022.1, read on the forward strand.
AGCCGCGGCGACGATGTCGATGCCGTGTTGCCGCTGATGTCCACCCCGCGCATCGGTGAATTCGCCTGGCACCCGGTCTCCACCCGCGTCAACCGCGTCGCCAATGACGACGATCAGCTCGTGTTGCCGATCAGCGCGGAGGAGATGGAGGCGGAAGCTGAGGCGGCGAAACCGAAGAAGGTCGCGCGGAAGGCGGCCGCCGGCTCGTCAGATGACGGGCAGGGGTCGTTGTTTTAGGCGGCGGTGCCGTAGGGTGGGCAAAGCGAAGCGTGCCCACCATCGTGTTTCAAGCAAGTGGATAGACGGTGGGCACGGCGCGTTGCGCCTTTGCCCACCCTACGCAATCTACACGATCTCTTTTGCCCTGAGCGCCGCGATCTCCGCTGCATCAAATCCCAGCTCGCCCAGCACAGCATCCGTATCCGCACCCAATTCCGGCGCCATCCGGTCCAGCCGGCCGCCGCCATGGGCGAGCTTGAAGCCGCTGCCGGCAAAGCGCAGGCGGCCGTAGGGCGTATCCAGCTCCTGGATCGCGCCGCGCGCCTTGATTTGCGGATGATCGATGACCTCCTCGACCTTCCAGATGCTGGCGCAGGGCGCGCCGGCATCTTCCAGGATTGTCTCCCACTCGCGCGCAGGCCTGGCCGCCAGCGCCTCCTCGATGATGGCGCGCAATGCGCCCTCGTTCTCGTTGCGCGCGAACCAGTCGTCGAAGCGCGGGTCTGACAGCGTGTCCTCGCGGCCGAGCGCGGACATCAGCGCGCGATACTGCTTCTCGTTGTTGACGGCGAGCAGGATGTGGCCGTCGCCGCATTTGAACAGGTTCGCCGTGGTCCTGCGGCTGACGGCCTGGTTGCCCGACAGCTGCTGGCGATGGCCGGCGACCGACCAGTCCGCGATCTGCCCCGAGAGAAACGCCATCGTCGCCTCCAGCATCGAGACGTCAATCAGCTGTCCCTTGCCGGTGCGGTCGCGCTGATACAGCGCGCTCGACACGCCGAACGCGGCCGTGGCGCCCGAGAGCACGTCGCACACCGCAAAGCCCGCGCGCGTCGGCCCCGTCTCCGGGTGGCCGGTGATCGCCATGATGCCCGACAGCGCCTGCATCTTGCCGTCATAGCCGGGCCGCAGGCGGTCCGGGCCGGTCTGGCCGAAGCCGGACACGGCGCAATAGATCAGTTTTGGATTGATCGCGGAGAGCGCCTCATAGCCGATCCCGAGCTTGTCCATCACGCCCGGGCGAAAATTCTCCATGACGACGTCGACTTGCGCCACGAGCTTCTTCACGATCGCGATGGCGTCGGGCTTTTGCAGATCGAGCGTCAGGCTGCGCTTGTTGCCGTTGATGGCCTGGAACGCCGGCGCGAGCCCGCGTTCGGCCCATTCGCGCGAGAGCGGCGTGCGGCGCATGTCCTCGCCCTCGCGCCGTTCGACCTTGATCACGTCGGCCCCCAGCAGCGCGAGCTGGTAGCTCGCATAGGGGCCGGCCAGCACTTGCGTGAAGTCCAGGATTTTCACGCCCTCGAACGGTCGCGTCACGTCGCTCTCCCCGTTGTTTGTTGTTGTCGGAGGACGTCAGGCGGCGCGGTTGCCGCGCGCGATCTCCTTCTGCTTGTCGAATTCGGCGCGGCGGCGCGCCAGCTCTTCAGGCGAGAGCTGTGCGACGTTGTTGTAGTCGAGCTTCCAGGAGGCGTCCTCGCTCCAGCGCAGCGGCGACTGTATTGTGGTCTGCGGCCCGCTCGCGGTCTCCAGCAGTTTCAGCGCGAGCTCCAGCGTCTGCGCCTGCGAGGCGACGTCGTGCGCCTTGCCCGCGGAATTGCCGAGCGGGAAGTCCGAGAACAAGAAGCGCGGCACGGCGGCATGCTCGATGATGTCCTTGGCGCAGCCCATCACCACGGTCGGAATGCCGTTGGCCTCGAGATGCCGCGCCACCAGCGCCGTGGTCTGGTGGCAGACCGGGCAGTTCGGCACCAGCACGGCGACATCGACCTTGTCAGCGAGGCAGCGCGCCAGGATTTCCGGCGCGTCCGTGTCGAGCGTGACGCGATGGCTCCGGTTGGTCGGCGCACCGAAGAAGCGCTGGCTCACCTCGCCGATGCGGCCTGCGGCAGACGCCTTCAAAAGCTGCGGCAGCGGAAACCAGGTGCCGTTGTCGGTCGCCGTGGTGTGCTTGCGGTCGTAGCCGATGTGCGAGATGCGCAGATCGTGCTGCTTCGAGGTGTCGCCGTCATAGACCTGGTAGAATTTGGCGCCGCCATTATACGCCGCGCCCGGCCCCTGGTCGCCCTTGGTGGGATCGTAAGGCGCGGCCGTGGTGATGATCGTCACGCGCGATTGCGACAGCGGTTTCTTCAGCGGCTGGAACGGCGCCTCCGTGTAATGCGCCCAACGATACGGCGTGGTGTAGCCGATCGCGGTGTAATATTCGCGCGTGCGCTGCATATAGGGGACGGGGGAGTCATAGTCGGGCGCAAAGCCGAATTCGTCGTCGCGCGGAGCGGACATGGGGCGCGTCTCCTGGTTCTTGGTTGGGACCAGACTAGAGATAGTTTTGGTGTTGCTCAACCGGGGCGGGGCGGCGCAGGGCAGAATTGCAGTAGACGATGAAGCCGCGTGCCAGGTGCTTCTTACCCTCCCCTGGAGGGGGAGGGTCGATCGCGCGAAGCGCGAGCGGGGTGGGGTGATCTCTCCACTCGGGCACTGTTGGACGCGGAGGGACCGTCACCCCACCCCGTCTCACATTTCGCTGCGCTCAATGCGAGCCGACCCTCCCCCTCCAGGGGAGGGTAAGCGACGCCAGCGTCACCTACCGAAAAATATGCAGCGCCGCGTATTGCAGCAGCATGATCGCCTTGGCGTCGATGATGCGGCCGTCCGCGATCATTGCCAAGGCCTCGTCGATCGAGAGCTCCAGCACCTCGATGTCCTCGCCTTCGTGCTCGAGGCCGCCGCCGTCGCTGACCCGCATCTCCGGCTCGTATTCGGCGACGAAGAAATGCAGCTTCTCGGTGATGGCGCCGGGGCTCATGAACGCCTCGAACACCTTCTGGACGTGGTGCAGGCGATAGCCGGTCTCTTCCTCGGCCTCGGCGCGGATGCGCACCTCGGGGGAGGCATCGTCGAGCACGCCGGCGGCCGCTTCGATCAGGAGATCGTCGTAGCCGCGGATAAAGGCCGGCAGGCGGAACTGGCGCACCAGGATCACCGTACGCCGTGCGCGATTATACGGCAGCACGGCGGCGGCGTTGTCGCGCTCATAGGTTTCCCGGTGCTGGGTCTGCCACTCGCCATTGGCGCGCCGGTACTCGAACGTCGTGGTCTTCAGCGTGGTCCAGCCGTCCGAGAGCACGCGGACGTCCTTGATGCGGACGCGGTCGGAAATGGTCATTGCTGTTTTCCAGCTACGTTGTGGAAGCGCGGCCGTCGAGCCACTTCTGGAACATCACCGAGGTCGATTCCTCGAGACCCAGCGACTGGTAGAACGCATTGGCTTGCGCGTTCTCGCGGCGGACCAGCAGCTGCAGCTTCAAAATGCCGGCCTGGCGCAGCCAGTCCTCGGCAGCGGCCATGATGACGCGGCCATAGCCGCGTTTGCGCGCATCGGGATCGACCGCGACGTAGTAGACCCAGCCGCGATGGCCGTCATGGCCGACCATGGCGGTGGCGACGATCGTGCCGCCATCGCGGCCGATCAGCACGGTGGAATTGTCGCGCCGCCGCGCCAGCGCGATGTCGGCATGCGGGTCGTTCCAGGGTCGCGTCAGGCCGCAGCGCTGCCACAGCGCGACGACGGGCTCGACATCGGCGTCGGTGATCGCATCGATCGTAAGGGAGACGCTCATAGCACCTTCCCCGGATTCATGATGCCGAGCGGATCGAGCATCGCCTTGATCGCCCGCATCAGCTCGATCGCGGTCTTGTCCTTCACCTCCGGCAGTTCGTCGCGCTTGAGCACGCCGATGCCGTGCTCGGCCGAGATCGAGCCGCCCATGCGCAGCACGATCTCGAACACGACCGCGTTCATCTCGTGCCAGCGCGCCAGGTAATCCGCGGTGTTGGCACCGATGGGCTCACTGACATTGTAGTGCAGATTGCCGTCGCCGAGATGGCCGAACGGCACTGGCCGCGCGCCGGGGATCAGTTTCACCACGGCGGCATTGGCCTCGTCGATGAAGGCGGGCACGGCGGCGACCGGCACGGAGATGTCATGCTTGATCGAGCCGCCCTCCGGCTTCTGCGCCGACGACATCTCCTCGCGCAGCTTCCAGAAGCCGTTGCGCTGGGTGAGGTTGGCCGCGATCACGGCGTCGTCGACGATCTCGTCTTCCATGGCGCGCGTCAGGATCGTCTCCAGCGGCGTGCGGGCATCGTCGCCGGGGGAGGACAATTCCATCAGCACGTACCAGGGATGTTTTGCTTCGAGCGGATCGCGCACGTCGATGCCGTGGCGGACCGAGAAGTCGACCGCCATCTCCGACAGCAGCTCGAAACTCGTCAGCGCATTCGCGGCTTCGCCTTGCGCGATGGTCAGCAGCTTCAGCGCCGCCGCCGGCGATTTCAGCCCGACGAACGCGGTCTCGATCGCCCGCGGCTTCGGAAACAGCTTGAGCGTAGCCGCGGTAATGATGCCAAGCGTGCCTTCCGCGCCGATGAAGAGGTTGTGCAGATTGTAGCCGGTGTTGTCCTTCTTCAGCTTCGACAACACGTTGAGCACGCGACCGTCGGCGAGCACCACCTCGAGCCCCAGCGCCATCTCGCGCGCGACGCCATAGGCGAGCGCGGCGGTGCCGCCGGCATTGGTCGAGAGATTGCCGCCGATGGTGCAGCTTCCTTCGGCGCCGAGCGAGAGAGGAAACAGCCGGTCCACGTCGGCCGCCTTCTGCTGCGCGACCTGGAGCACGACGCCGGCCTCGCAGGTCATGGTGTTGGACGCGGTGTCGACCTCGCGGATCTTGTCGAGCCGGCGCAGCGACACCACCACTTCGCCGTTGTGGGGCGTCTGGCCGCCGACGAGCCCGGTGTTGCCGCCCTGCGGCACCAGCGCGATTCCGTGCGCGGAGGCGAGCTTGCAGATCGCCGAGACCTCCGCCGTCGAGCCCGGGCGCAGGACCAGCGGCGAGCGGCCGTGAAACAGGTTGCGCTCCTCGGTAACGTAGGCCTCGATGTCGGCCGCGTCGGTGATGGCATGTCGGTCGCCGACGATCTTGCGGAATTGTTCGATCAGCTCTGGCGCAAGCGGCGGGGTGGCAGATTTATTGACGTTCATGCTCTTGTCTCTTCTTCGCTCTTATCTCTTGCGCATGATCTTATCGGAAAACCGCTGCATACTTTTCCGGATCATGCGCTATCGGGCGACCGCGGCCCGGCGCAGCCGGTCGTTGATGGCCTCGCCAAGTCCTTCTTCCGGCACCGCCATCACCGCGATCGCTCGCGGGCTCTTCGCATCGAGGGCGCGAAGATAGCCGAACAGATTGGTGGCGGCTTCATCGAGATCAGCCGCGGGCGACAAATTCATGACGGCGGCGGCGGCCTCCAGGCCCGGCAGGCGATCGGGGCCGAACGCGAGCAGCGCTTCGCCCGCGGCCACATCACGCGCATTGAGCCGCACGCTGGCGCGCGGCGCGTAATGCGAGGCCAGCATGCCCGGCGCCAGCGGCTGGCTGTCGTCGCTCTCGGCCTCTACAGGCGGCCGCGCCAGCGGCGCGCCGAGCACGGCCTCGATCCGCTCGCGCGACAGCCCGCCGGGGCGCAGCAGCATCGGGGCGTCGAAACAGCCGACGATGGTCGATTCGACGCCGACCGTAACAGGTCCGCCGTCGACGATCAGGTCGATCCGCCCGGCAAGGTCGCTTTCGACATGGGCTGCCAGTGTCGGCGAGACATGGCCGGAGATGTTGGCCGACGGCGCCACCACGGCCCCGCCGAAGGCGCGCAGGATCGCCTCCGCCACCGGATGGGCGGGAATGCGGATCGCGACCGTGTCGAGCCCGGCGGTGGCCAACTCGGCCACCGGACAGTCGTCCGTTTTCGGGACCACGAGCGTCAGGGGCCCCGGCCAGAACGCTTCCGCAAGCCTCAACGCACGCGCGTCGAACCGCCCGATCCGGCGCGCGGCGGCGAGATCGGCGACATGGGCGATCAGCGGGTTGAAGGCCGGCCGCCCCTTGGCGGCGTAAAGATGGGCGATCGCGGTGGCATTGGCGGCGTCCGCCCCGAGCCCGTAGACCGTCTCGGTCGGAAACGCGACCAGCCCGCCGGCGGCCAAAATCCGGGCGGCAGCTTCCGCGCCGGCCGCGCCGGCCGGTAAAATCAGCGTTTCAAGACCCGTTTTCACAGGGACAAAATTCCTCATGCCGGCCGCTTGCGGTGCGTCAAGCCCGACGCTATAAGCCGCCTTCTTGTCGGAGTGTGGCTCAGCCCGGTAGAGCACTGCGTTCGGGACGCAGGGGTCGCAGGTTCGAATCCTGCCACTCCGACCATTCTTCCAAAAGTCGACGTTTTCCAGAGGCTTGGCGGACCGGCCGCCAGCGCCTCGGGAGTGCCTTTTTGCAACGATTTTCGGGGCGGGTCCACGGCCGATTTGGTTGGGCAGGGGCATCTGCCGCGGCGGCATGGCTCTACATTCGCCGGCCGATGGTCCGATGCTGGACAGTAGGTCAGTAGACTACCGCCGCGCCACCAGCACGCCCACCAGGAACGCCACCATCAGTGCCGGCAGTGGCGCCTCGCGCACCATGCCGCGAACGATGTCCGGCCAGTGCTGCTCCGGGACGAGGCTTGGAGACCTGACTTCAGCCATCGGTGTCATGCCCCAGTCCGAGGCAAGTTCGGCGATCTCGCTTGAGGCCAAACGCACGTCGTCGCGGACACGGAAGATGGCGGCGTCGGATCGCTCGCGCGGCGCCAGCGCCATCAGCGTCGCGACAGCAGTGCGCAACGTCATCTCACCAAAACCTTGCAGCCTCACCGACTCCTCGGGATCGGATGTCATGCAAAATCCCTCACAGCGCGAAGTGGTGCGCGATGGTGAATGCCGCCGTCGCGCACAGGACCAGCGTGGACACCGCGCCGGCCACCCCGCGCGCGAGATGGGCTCGCGTCAGGTGCCTGGTCATGATTCTGCTCCATGCTCAGCATGGCAATGGCGTCGAGGAAGGTTGGTTCCTTGCGCGTCGCTCGAATCGCCCGAAGCTCTACTTCCGCAAGAGCTCGCTCAAGGCCGCCGTCGCCTCGGCGCAGCGGATGTCGTCGATCTCGCGCGACAGGCTCAGCGCGCTGGATCTCAGTTCTTCGAGCCTCCAGTTCGCCGGATGCTGGCTTTCGAGCTGACCGAGACGCTTGTTCAGGTCATCCAGTCTCGATTGGAGCTGCCCGATGCTGGCGGCCCCATTCACTTTCCAAACGCGCTGTGCACGCATCGTAGTTCCCCTGCTAGTCTCACGGCGTTGTGAGCGGGGTTCGTGGCTGGAATGGGAGTTTCTTTTGTCCGGCTTCAGACGGTGGGGAACCGTTGCAAAAGGGCAACGCGGGTTCCTGCGCGTTGACCGGCGCGGACAGGGCTATCGCCCATCGCCCGCGCCCTTCTGTAGATGCCGTCGCGGTGCCTGGTCGGGCCCGGCACGATCCGCGTCAGGCGGCGCTCGGCCACTCGGTTGATCGCTTTTCGATGCGGCTTTCCAGGATCGCGATGCTCACCTGGAGATTGTCGCGCCGGGCTCTCAGGTTCTGCGCGAGCATCGGGTAGGCGAGATTGTTTGGATCGGAGATTCCGGCCCTCCGCTCTTCCTCCTGAATGTCGGCGTCGAGCATTTGCGTGCGCCAACGCAGATCGGAGATCAGGACGTGGAGCTGTGTCGGGATGGTCGCTTCGAAACGGGACGTCGATTGCATGGGATCGCCTCACTATGAAACAGACCCACTGCGGGTCTGAGGGATTGGCGGGCGAGCAGCAAGGAGAGTGCCAGCGCGTCGGCTGAGGGCGAAGGCCTGCCGGGCGGCCGAAGCGGTGACACTCTCCCCTTCGTCATTCCGGGGCGATGTGCAGCATTGAGCCCGGAATCCATCGGGCCGCAGTTGCGCGGCGACATGGGATCTCAGATGCGCAATTGCGCATCATAGCCCGCCGCTTCGCCGCGCCCCGGAATGACGGTGGCATGCCCGGGTGTTTCGCTTTGCTGTCAACCTACCCGCGCTAAAATATTCCACTTTACCGAAATTCGGAAATGGCGTATGTGTTGCCCATCCCGGCTCACCAAGAGGGGCGATCTTGTGTCGTCACGTGTCGCGAGCCGGGCTTGCGGTGGACGCGGCAGCGTCGGGCGCGAGAGGTTAAGGGCAGGGCGGATTGCTCTCCGTGAGCCCAGAACTTCGTGCCGGATGAGCGGCGCTGTCAGGTTCGTCTCGTCTGTAAGTTTCCGGCTCCGTCGACAGGGCTGGAAAAACTGCGGCGACATGGCGGGCCGTGCGTACGGCAAAACCGTGTGGTCCTGACCGTCGTCGCTACGGTCAAGTGTTTGCGGATGCGGCAGTCGCGTCAACCGGCGCGGTGCTGGTGACTTTCGCAAGGACGAGGGAGGCCAAAGAGAACTCGGCTCCCGGGAGAGCACGGCATAAGCCGTCCAACCATCGCGCAGGGAAGGCCGAGTGATTGGCACCACCTGTATGCTGCTGTGCGGTTTCCTTGCGCTACATCTTCGCGCAGCGGACCGCGGGTGCGAGGTCAGCACCCGGCCTTCCCTGCGCCCTCTTGGCTTCGAGGGTGGAGTGACCAGGCAAAACTCGGGCGAAACATGCCGCGAGGATGCGAAGGCGTGTCTGCGACCAGGCACTCGCTGTCGTCGCCCGGCTTGACCGGGCGATCCAGTATTCCAGAGACTGCTGTGATTGAGCCGAGAGGCCGCGGCGTACTGGATTCCCCCGCTTGCCGCCTACGCTAAAGCTTCGGCGGCCCTAGACTGAAGCCCCGGCGAAGTCTTGGCGTAGCCGGGTCGCGGGGAATGACAGTGGTATTTTGAGGACGACGCCGATGCCTCACACTCCGTCATTGCGAGCGCAGCGAAGCAATCCAGAGCCTTTCCGCGGAGGGATTCTGGATTGCTTCGCTGCGCTCGCAATGACGATGGGGAGAGAGCGTGACCTCCATCCACCCCCATTCACAGCTCCGTGCCTTGATTCGGGAACAATCATTCCCTATTATCCCGCAATGCAAAAAGCCGCGCGCCGTCCCCAGCCTGCTGCCCGTCCACCCGGCCGCCCCCGGGAATTTGACATGGACACTGCGCTCGACCGCGCCGTACGCGTATTTTGCGAGCGGGGCTATCATGCCACCTCGATCGGCGACCTGACCGCCGCGATGCGGCTTGCCACCGGCAGCGTCTACAAGGCGTTTCGCGACAAGCAGGCCGTGTTCCTGGCCGCTTTCGAGCGCTATGCCACCGTGCGCCGGGAGCAGACCCGCAGCGCGGCCGCGCGCGGCACCAACGGTCGCGAGCGACTGCGCCATATGTTGCTGTCCTATGTCGAGCACTCCCAGGGGATCGAGGGCCGTCGCGGCTGCATCGTGGTCGGTGGCGCGGTCGAGCTCGCCGCGCTCGATCCGGACGTCCGCGCCCGCGTCAACGCCCAGCTCGAGACCAACGAGGCCTTCATCGCCGGCCTCATTCGCGAGGGCCAGGCCGATGGCTCGATTCCTGCCCATGTTGCGACCGACGACACCGCGCGACTGATGATCTGCATCACGCAGGGAATGCGCGTCGTCGGCAAGGCGCGCCTGCCACTCGACGGCGAGCGCCTGGTCGGCGTCGCGATGAAACTGCTCGCCTGAATTTGTGTCCTATTAGGGAATGATCATTCCCGATATCTGGAGTCTGTTGGAATGACGATGAATGCCACGATCGAGACCGCACCCGGGCCGGATGCGGTGTCGCAACGACTGACCTTCGTGCTTGCCGCGGCCTGTGGCATGGTCGCCGCCAACATCTACTACGCCCAGCCGCTGATCGCCCCGATCAGCGCCGCGCTCGGCCTCTCGCATGCGGCGGCCGGGCTGATCGTCACCATGACGCAGATCGGCTACGGCGTGGGGCTTCTCTTCATCGTGCCGCTCGGCGACCTCATCGAGAACCGCGCGCTGATCTGCTCCGTCATCACGCTCGGCGCCGCGGCGCTGCTGGCCGCCGCGTTCACCACGCACGCGCTGCCGTTCCTGATCGCCGCGCTGTTCATCGGCCTCGGCTCGGTCGCCGTGCAGATCATCATTCCCTATGCGGCACACCTTGCGCCGGAAGCCATTCGCGGCCGCGTCGTCGGCAATGTCTCGACCGGATTGATGCTGGGCATCATGCTGGCGCGGCCAGTCTCGAGCTTCATCACGGCAGCGCTGTCATGGCACGCGGTGTTCTTCATTTCCGCCGCGCTGATGATCGCGCTCGCGGCGGTGTTGTGGACGACGTTGCCGAAGCGCAAGCCGGTCGCGCGCATGCATTACGGCACGCTGCTGCTGTCGATGCCGCATCTGGCCCGGACCACGCCGCTGCTCCGGCGCCGCGCGCTCTATCAGGCGAGCCTGTTCGGTGCCTTCACCCTGTTCTGGACGGTGGCGCCACTCCAGCTCGCCAGCGAATTCGGCTTCTCCCAGCGCGGCATCGCGCTGTTCGCGCTCGCCGGCGTCGCCGGCGTGTTTGCCGCGCCAATCGCGGGACGGCTCGCCGATCGCGGCCATAGCCGCATCGCGACGCTGGTCGCCATGCTGCTCGCGGCCGCCGGCTTCCTGGTGACCTATATCGGCGCGGCCGGCTCGATGCTGAACCTCGCCTGCCTGGTCGTGGCCGCGATCGCCATCGATATCGGTGTCCAGGGTAACGTCGTGCTCGGCTTCCGCGCCATCTTCGTGCTCGGGCATGAGCACCGCAGCCGTCTCAACGGCCTCTATATGGCGACGTTCTTCGCCGCCGGCGCTGCCGGCTCTGCGGTCGGCGCCTGGGCCTTCGCGCAAGGCGGCTGGACGCTGGCGTCGGCCATTGGCCTTGCTCTGCCCGTCGCGGGCCTGCTCTATGCGGCGACAGAGTAGTGGTACGATCGTGCCCGCGGCCGTTTACCAAGCCCTGGATACGCAGCCCGGCACCGTGCGATTTCCGTCTCGCGGTTTCCCTGCGGTTGTAGTACTTTGGTCGCAAGCGAGCCCGGTTAACGGGCGGCAGGGGGAGGCTGATGAGGCGTGCGGGACTGGTTGGCGTACCGCGGGTACGGCCATGGTCGTGGCAGGCGTTTCTGCTCGGATTTGTCGTCGTCGCCGTGTCGGCCGCGCTTCAAGGCGTCTGCGTCGCACTCGGCGCGAAGCTCTATTTCGCGGCGTTCCTGCCCAGCCTGTTCGTGCTCGGGGTCGTCGCGGGCGCGCCGGCGGCGGTGTTCGCCGCGCTGCTTACCGTTCCGCTGGTGTGGTGGGCGTTCATCCCGCCGTTCTTCCAGTTCATGCCGCTCTCCAGCGCGGGCGCGGATTCCATCAACCTGTTCTGCCTGCTCGCGGTGCTCTTGATCGGCCTTGCCGATCTCTGCCGCGAGACGATGGCAATGATCAGCCGCGGCGGGCTGAAGCCCTCGGGCGAGAGCACGGCAACGAATTCGCAATGAATCCGCTTCGCGCGGAAGCGGCGCGTTGCGCCGGCGCAACAGTCCGGCAACCATCCGCGAGCTTGGTGCGCGCCGCTAACTTTTCGAAAAAGATTTGGCCGCAATTTCTCCCCCGAGAATGACGAGGGAGTTTTTGGACATGAACGGTCACGCCATCTTTGAGAACGTGCGCCGCTATCGCGGCATCGCATCGCTCTATCGCCAGACCGCTGCATTCCGCCCGGGCCAGAGCTGGTCGCTTCTGGAGCAGGCGAGCGAGTGGGAAGCGCGGGCGCTGTCGGAGCTGGAAGCCTATTTCGCCGCGCGCGCGGATTACGCCGCCGTCCAGCGCGCCGCCTGATCGTTAACCATCAGAGGTATTCGTATCGATGACGAACGGCGCGAACGACCCGTGATGGGACGCAGACGTTCGCGCCATAGCCGTCAGAACCGGTAGCTCGCCTGAACCCTCACGGTGCGGCCCTGGCCGGGCGAGATGTTGTTGTTGCCGTCGGCGGACGCCCAATAGCCGCGGTTGAAGATGTTCTCGACCGTGAGCTGCGCCCGCCAGTTGGCATCGATCGTGGCGTAGACGCCGGCATCGAAGCGCACGAAGCTCGGCAGTCTCACCGTGTCATCCGACGATGCAAAGGAATCGCCGAAATAGATGATGCCGAGCGCGGCCGCCCACATCGGCGTGAACTGGTACTTGTTCCACCAGGCGAACTGATTGTACGGCACGAGCTGCACGCGATTGCCCGGCACCACGGTCGCCGACGTCGCGCTGGTGATCTTCGCATCGGTATAGGCATAACCGAGCGTGGACTGCCATTGCTCGGTGACGTAGCCGACGAGGCTCGCCTCGAAGCCGCGCGTCAGCGTGCTGCCGGAGGGCAGGAAGAAGCCGGGATTGTTGCCGTCCGCGATCGGCTGGTTGGTGCGGTTGAGATTGTAGATCGCGGTCGAGAACAGCAGCCTCGGATTGATGTTCCACTTCATGCCGACCTCGGTGTTCTCGAACTTCTGCGGCTGGAGGATCAGCGTGCCGTCGTTGAGCGAGGAGAACTGGTCGCCGGAGGCGGGCAAATAGGAGATGCTGTAGGCGGTGTAGACCGACATCGTCTCCATCGGCTTGAGAAGCACGGCCGCTTGCGGCGAGACCAGATTGTCGGTGCGATTGCGGTTGAAGTTGGTGTTCATGTCCAGGGCCGACATCTCGAAGCGGTCGAACCGCGTGCCCACGATGAGCTGGAACGCGCGCGAGAATTCGATGGTGTCGCGCAGGTAGCCGGACTCGACGTTGAGCGCATATTTGCTGTTCGAATCCGGTGTCGTGACGCCGTCGGTGTTGGTGCCGGTGAAGTGGTGAACGAAGTTGACCGGCCCGAAATAGGTCGGCGCGAACGGGTTCTGCACGATCGTGTTGGTACCGTTCGGGAAGACGCCGGTGTTGCGGATATCGACGCCGGTCTGGCGGCCGAACTCGGTGCCGAAGCCCACCGTGTGCGCGATCGGGCCGGTCCAGCCCCTGTAGGTGAAGTCGGTCTGGTTGAAGACGTTGTCGCGGTTGGTCGTGTGCTGATAGGCGCCAAGGTTGACCGCGGTGTCGGCTGCGTTGACGGCGCCGGCGAGCGGCCCGCCGGTCGGATAGACGTTCTGGTAGAACTTCTGGTAGTCGGCCGCCATCGTGCCGTTGCGCACCGACAGTCCGTTCTGGAAGTCGTGCTCGATGATCGCCATGCCGGTCTGCACGGTCGCCTGCGCGGTGTTGAGGCTGGGGCTGCCGAAGAAGGTCTGAAGATTGCCGTTCGGCGCGAACGGTGTCGTCGGATTGAATCGCGTGACGCCGCCGGGAAGGCTCTGCGAGGGATTGCCGCGATCGGCGGTGCGGCCGTCGTGGTAATATTCGTAGGACAGCTTGATCTTGGTGAAGTCGTCGGGCTTCAGCGTAACGGTCGGGTTAATGCCGTAGCGTTCGAGATGGTTGAAGTCGCGGAACGCATCGCTGCCCTCGTAGAACACGTTCAGCCGGGCGGCGACGTTCTCATTGATGGCTTGTCCTGCATCGAGCGTGATGCGCCGGTCGCCCCACGAGCCCGTCTGCCCCGTCGCCTGGTAGATGCGGGTGCCATCGGCCTCCTTGAGGGTGCGGTTGAGCACGCCGCCGCCGGCGCCGCGGCCGAAGGTCAGGGCGCTCGGGCCCTTCAGCACCTCGATGCTTTGCGCGTTGTACAGGTCGCGGAAATATTGCACGTCGTCACGAAAGCCGTTGACGAAGAAGTTCGCGCTGGAATCGACTCCGCGGATGACGAGCTCGTCGCGATTGCCTTCGCCCTGATGGACGGCGACGCTCGGGACGTAGCGCGTGACATCGGTCAAGCCCTGATAATTCTGGTCGCGGATCTGCTGCTGGGTGATGACGGAAAGCGATTGCGGGATGTTGACGATCGGCGTGTTGGACTTGGTGGCGACGGAGGTGCTGTTGGCGAAATAGCCGACGGTGCCGGTGCGCGCGTCCTGCGATGGCATGAAGGGTTGTGGCGCGGCGGTCGTCCCCGGCCGCCGTGCTGTTTGCGTCCGGCGGCTCCGCGTGCCGCTCGACCGGCGTACGGCCGAAGCGGGATTGGTGCGGCGCTGTGCTTCCGGCGCGGTCACGGTGACGGATGGAATCGTCACGCCTTGTGCCGGCGAGGATTGCGCAAAGGCCTGCGGACTGGCGAAGAACGCAGCTGACGTCATCAGCGCGGTCAACACGCCTCCGATACCCGAAAAATTGCGCTTGGACATGTAGCTTGCGGCAGACAAAAGCTCTCCCGCGGCGGCGATGTGGTTCATCGCGCCCTCCCTGACTCTTTCAAAACTCGCCCGGATTCCCCATTGCACGGCCGGATGCGGGCAAGGAGCATCCGTGCACGTGAAGTCACTGTGTGCATGAACAAAGTGACCGTGCGGCCATTCCGCGCAGGATGATTTGAATCGTTCGAAACTTGTCGGGTTCCAGGCGATCACATGTTTCGGCGCGCCGGCAGGATCCGTGGCGACTACGGAGTTATCTCGGCGCCCGCGTGTGCTAGCACCAGACCGATCGAGATCTCCTACGTCGGCCGGGACCAGCGATGACCACCTTCAACCGTGTCTTCACGACGGAGCGTCTGCTCCAGATCATCGTCATTCTGGCGGCGACGGTTGCGATGAAGCTGATGGGGTGAGTATCGGCAGGCTATTGCCCGCCGAACTCGGGCACGTCGGGCAAATAGTTCGAGCCCTCGGAGCCCAGGAAATCGAACATCGCCTGCGCCGGTGGCAGCAGCACCTTGTCGCTGCGGCGGATCACGTACCATTGCCGGACGATCGGAAGGCCCGCGACATCGAGCACGATGAGACGACCTTCGGCGAGCTCATGCGCCACCGTGTGGGCCGAGATGAAGGCGATGCCGAGCCCGGCGATGACGGCCTGCTTGATAGTCTCGTTGCTGCTCATCTCCATGCCGATGATCGGCTCGAGATCCGATCTCTGGAACATGCCTTCCATCAGCGTGCGGGTCCCTGACCCGGGCTCGCGGGTGAGGAAGGTCTCGTGCACGAGGTCGGTCAGGTTGAGGCCGGAATCCTTCCCAAGCCAGTGTCCCTTGCGCGCGACGATGATGTGCGGATTGCGACCGAGCTGACGCACGTCGACGCTGACGTCGGCCGGTGGCCGACCCATCACGGCGAAATCGAGATCGTAGCCGTGCATGGCCTCGCGGATCTCCTCGCGATTGCCGATCGTGAGCTTGATCTCGATCTTCGGATGCCGCTTCGAGAACGCCGCGATCGCATGCGGCACGAAATACTTCGCGGTCGACACCGCGCCGAGATGCACCGTGCCGCCGGTCCGTCCAGCGAGCAGATCGAGCGCGCCCTGGCAGTCCATGATCGCGGCCTCGACGCGTTCGGCGAGCGCCAGCACCTCCTTGCCAGCCTCCGTCAGCAGCATACCGTCGCCGGTCCGCTGCACCAGCGGCAGGCCGGCGAGGTCCTGAAGCTGCCGGAGCTGCTGGGTGACGGCTGGCTGGGTCAGGCCGAGCTGGCTCGAGGCCGCCGTGACGCTGCCCTTCGCCGAGAGCGCCGCAAGCGAGCGGAGTTGCCGGATCGTCAGATGCCGGAGCTGGGCCGCTGCGTGGCCGGGGCCATTATAAGAAAATTCTTTGGCGCTCATTATGAATAGAAATTTTCCTTATTAAGCTGCCCCTGTCAATCTCCTCGTGTTGGGACCGACCGCACCGACCTCCAGCGGGGAGGGAACTGGATGCGGCGCCCGCAAGGGGATGGACGCAGATGACCGGGCAACTCAGGTTGGACGACCACCTTCAACGGTATTCCGAGACGGCGCCGCATGCGCTGGCCGTGGCAGCCGCAGTCGACGCCATCGCGGCGGCGGCGATCGAGATCGCCGACCTCATCGCTACCGGCGATTTCGCGGACGCATCGGGCCTGACCACCGGCCGCAACAGCGACGGCGATCTCCAGCGCGATCTCGACCTCCAGGCCGATGCGATCCTCCGCCGCTGTCTCAGCAGGCTGCCAATCGCGGCGCTGGCGTCGGAGGAGATGCGCGAGCCGCAAATCGGCGACCGCGAGGCAAAAATCTGCGTCGCGATCGATCCGCTCGACGGCTCCTCCAACATCGACATCAACATGACCGTCGGCACGATCTTCTCGATCCTGCCCGCCCCGGATGACCTGGCTCTCGCCTTCCATCAGCGCGGCTCGGCGCAGCTTGCCGCGGGGTTCGTCACCTATGGGCCGCAGACCTCACTGGTGCTCACGCTCGGCGACGGCGTCGACATCTTCACGCTCGACCGCAGGGCGGGCTGCTTCCGCCTCGCGCGCGGCGCCGTGCAGATCTCCGAGACGTGCGAAGAATTCGCGATCAATGCGTCGAACCGCCGCCACTGGGATACGCCGGTCCGCGCCTTCGTCGACGAATGTCTTGCCGGCGTCGAAGGGCCCGCCAACCACAATTTCAACATGCGCTGGATCGGCTCGCTGGTTGCGGAGGCTTACCGAATACTCACCCGCGGCGGCGTGTTCCTCTATCCCTCGGACGCGCGCCCCGGCTATGGCGACGGCCGCCTGCGCCTCACCTACGAGGCGCACCCGATGGCCATGATCATCGAACAGGCCGGCGGCTCCGCCACGACCGGGCGCGAGCGCATCCTCGAGCTATCGGCGCAGAGCCTGCACCAGCGCGTGCCGCTGATCATGGGCTCGAGCAACGAGGTGCAGCGCGTCGAGGAACTGCATTGCGATCCGCTGCTGGTCGCCAGCATCTCCGCACCGCTGTTCGCGCGGCGCGGCTTCTTCCGGCTGTGAGCGAGGCGACCCATGTCCAGGAAGCATCCGATCATCTCCATCACCGGCTCCTCCGGCGCCGGCACCACCTCGGTCAAGAAGACGTTCGAGCAGATCTTCTTCCGCGAGAAGGTCAACGCCGTCTACATCGAGGGCGACGCCTTCCATCGCTATGATCGTGCCGAGATGCGCACGCAGATGGCGCAGGAGGCCGAACGCGGCAACAAGCATTTCAGCCATTTCAGCCCCGAGACCAACCTGTTCGAGGAGCTGGAGCGTGCCTTCCGCGACTATGGCGAGACCGGCACCGCGACGACGCGGCACTATGTCCATGATGCCGAGGAGTCCGCACTGCACGGTACGGCGCCCGGGACCTTCACCGAGTGGGAGCGGCTGCCGGAAAACTCGGACCTGTTGTTCTACGAGGGCCTGCACGGCGCCGTCGTCACCGACAAGGTCAATGTCGCGCGCTACGCCGATCTCAAGATCGGCGTCGTGCCGGTCATCAATCTCGAATGGATCCAGAAGCTGCACCGCGACCGCAGCGCCCGCGGCTATTCGACCGAGGCCGTCACCGACACCATCCTGCGGCGGATGCCCGACTACATCCACTACATCTGCCCGCAATTCACCGAGACCGACATCAACTTCCAGCGCGTGCCGACGGTGGACACCTCCAATCCGTTCATCGCGCGCTGGATCCCGACGCCGGACGAATCGATGGTCGTGATCCGCTTCAAGAACCCGCGCGGCATCGACTTTCCCTATCTGCTGTCGATGCTTCCCCACAGCTGGATGTCCCGCGCGAACTCCATCGTGTGTCCCGGCGCGAAGCTCGATCTGGCGATGCAGCTGATCCTGACGCCGCTGATCATGCAGCTGATCGAGCGCAAGCGAAATCTGAAGTGAACAGGGAGAGAATCCGATGAACATCTCCGTCCACGCTGAAGCCGACATCACGGCAGTCACGCACAACGATCTCGCCAACGCTGTCCGCTTCCTCGCGGTCGACGCCATCGAGACCTCGCAGTCCGGCCATCCCGGCCTGCCGATGGGCATGGCCGACGTCGCAACCGTGCTGTTCTCACGGTTCCTCAAGTTCGACTCCGCACACCCGAACTGGCCGGATCGCGACCGCTTCGTGCTGTCGGCGGGGCACGGTTCGATGCTGCTCTATGCGCTGCTGCATCTCACCGGCGGCGACGTCAGCCTCGACGACATCAAGGCGTTCCGGCAGTGGGGCTCGAAGACGCCGGGCCATCCGGAATACGGCCACACGCCTGGTGTCGAGACCACGACCGGCCCGCTGGGGCAGGGGATCGCGACCGCGGTCGGCATGGCGCTCGCCGAGCGCATGGCCAATGCACGGCACGGCGACGGCCTGGTCGATCACTTCACCTATGTGATCGCGGGCGACGGCTGCCTGATGGAAGGCATCAGCCAGGAGGCGATCTCGCTCGCCGGTCATCTCCAGCTCGGCCGGCTGATCGTGCTGTTCGACGACAACGGCATCTCCATCGACGGGCCGACCTCGCTGGCCACTTCCGATGATCAGCTCGCGCGCTTCGCGGCGTCCGGCTGGTCGGTCCGCCGTGTCGACGGCCACGACCCCGAAGCGGTTGCGCAGGCGATTGCCGAAGAGCGTGAGAGCACAAAGCCGTCGCTGATCGCCTGCCGCACCATCATCGGCTATGGCGCGCCGGACCGCCAGGGCACCGAGAAGGCGCATGGTGCGCCGCTCGGCACCGAGCAGACGGCAGCGGCGCGGCGCACGCTCGGCTGGGACTATCAGCCCTTCGTGGTGCCGATCCCGATCCTCAAGGCATGGCGGATGATCGGACAGCGCGGGCAGGTCGAGCGTCTTGCATGGCTCGACCGCTACGAATGCGCGACGGCCGCGCAGCGCGAACTGTTCATCGAGGGCAAGGCCGTTGCCCTGCCGGAGGCCTATGCCCAGGCCTCGGCGAAATTGCGCGAGCGCTTTGCCAGCGAGCGTCCGAAGCTGGCGACGCGGCAAGCCTCGCAGCAGGTGCTCGACGGCATCGCCGGGACAATTCCCGGACTGGTCGGCGGCTCGGCGGACCTGACGCATTCGAACCTCACGCACGCCAAAGCGCAGACCCCCGTGACGCGTGGGGCGTTTGCCGGCGGCTACATCCACTACGGAATTCGTGAGCACGGCATGGCCGCCGCGATGAATGGCCTCGCGTTGCACGGCGGATTCATTCCCTATGGCGGCACCTTTCTCGCCTTCTCCGACTACAGCCGGCCGGCGATCCGTCTTGCGGCCCTGATGCGGCTGCGCGTCATCCATGTGATGACCCACGACTCCATCGGTCTTGGCGAGGACGGTCCCACGCATCAGCCCGTCGAGCATCTCGCGGCGCTACGCGTCATCCCGAATCTTCTGGTGTTCCGCCCCGCCGACGCGGTCGAGACGCTGGAAGCCTGGGACTGCGCGCTCGAGGCGGAAGATCGCCCCTCCGTGCTGTGTCTGTCGCGTCAGGCGCTGCCGACATTCCGCAGCGACGTGCGCGGCAGGAACCGTGTCGCGCGCGGCGCCTACCTCATCGTCTCGCCGGACGGCGGTCGCGACGTCACGTTGATGGCGACCGGCTCCGAAGTCTCGATCGCGCTGGAAGCCGCTCGCCTGCTCGCGACGGAACATATCCGCGCCGCCGTGGTCTCCGCGCCATGCTTCGCGCTGTTCGAGGAACAGCCGGAGGACTACCGCGCCTGTGTGCTCGGCACCGCCCCGCGCGTCGGCATCGAGGCCGCAGTCGCCGGCGATTGGCATCGTTGGATTGGCACTGACGGCGAGTTCGTCGGCATGCGCGGCTTCGGCGCGTCTGCGCCGGCGCCCGTGCTCTACCGCGAATTCGGCATCACGCCGCAAAGCGTTGCCGAAGCCGCCCGGCGGGCGATCACCCGCGCCGGCAAGCCATAACAGGAGGAACTTTCGTGGCCCGTATCACCCTTCGTCAGCTGCTCGATCACGCCGCCAACCACGGCTACGCGGTGCCGGCGTTCAACATCAACAACATGGAGCAGGGTATTGCGATCATGCAGGCCGCGGCCGAGGTCGATGCGCCCGTGATCATCCAGGCCTCGCGCGGCGCGCGCAGCTATGCCGGCGATCTCAT
This sequence comes from Bradyrhizobium sp. P3_C3, assembly GCF_056402655.1. Classification (NCBI taxonomy): domain Bacteria; kingdom Pseudomonadati; phylum Pseudomonadota; class Alphaproteobacteria; order Hyphomicrobiales; family Nitrobacteraceae; genus Bradyrhizobium; species Bradyrhizobium sp. P3_C3. The sequence continues at coordinate 104,120 of NZ_JBFUGY010000022.1, forward strand.
GCTCTCGCACATGATCGACGCGCTGGAGCGGACCTATCCGGACATTCCGCTCTGCATGCACCAGGACCACGGCAATGACGAGGCGACCTGCGCCTCCGCCATCGCCCACGGCTTCACCTCGGTCATGATGGACGGCTCGCTCAAGGCCGACGCCAAGACCGCCGCCGATTACGACTACAATGTCGACATCACCCGCCGCGTCGTCGATCTCGCGCATTGGGTGGGCGCCTCCGTCGAAGGCGAGCTCGGCGTGCTCGGCTCGCTCGAACATGGCGGCGGCGAGCAGGAGGACGGCCACGGCGTCGAGGGCAAGGTCAGCCACGATCAGCTCCTCACCGATCCCGACCAGGCCGTTGACTTCGTCCGCGCCACCAAGGTCGATGCGCTCGCGATCGCGATGGGCACGTCCCACGGCGCCTACAAGTTCAGCCGCAAGCCTGATGGCGACATCCTGGCGATGCGGGTGGTCGAGGAGATTCACCGCCGCCTGCCGAACACGCATCTTGTGATGCATGGTTCCTCCTCGGTGCCGCAGCCGCTCCAGGACATGTTCAATCAGTTCGGCGGTGAGATGCCGCAGACCTGGGGCGTGCCGGTGGAGGAGATCGTCCGCGGCATCAAGAGCGGTGTGCGAAAGGTCAACATCGACACCGACTGTCGCCTGGCGATGACAGCGGTGTTCCGCAAGGTCGCCGCGCAAACGCGCTCCGAGTTCGATCCGCGCAAATTCCTCAAGCCTGCGATGGATGCGATGCGCGAGCTCTGCCGCGATCGCTTCGAGCAGTTCGGCACCGCGGGCCACGCCAGCAAGATCAAGGTCATTCCCTTGAGCGAGATGGCGCGGCGCTATCGCGCCGGCGAGCTCGACCCGCGCATCGGCGCCCGCGAGTCGGTCGCCGCCTAATCATTCAGAGAGAGAAGAGCAGGAGAGAGCCATGAATGCACACGCAGGAACCGTCCGGGGCAAAGAGCGCTATCGATCGGGCACGATGGAATACGCGCGCATGGGCTATTGGGAGCCCGACTACACGCCGAAGGACACCGATGTCATCGCGCTGTTCCGCGTGACGCCGCAGGAGGGCGTGGACCCCATCGAGGCGTCAGCGGCGGTTGCCGGCGAATCCTCGACCGCGACCTGGACGGTGGTGTGGACCGATCGCCTGACCGCTGCGGAGAAGTATCGCGCAAAGTGCTACCGCGTCGATCCGGTGCCCGGCACGCCGGGCTCGTACTTCGCCTACATCGCCTACGACCTCGACCTGTTCGAGCCCGGCTCGATCGCCAACCTGTCGGCCTCGATCATCGGCAACGTGTTCGGCTTCAAGCCGCTGAAGGCGCTGCGTCTGGAGGACATGCGCTTCCCGGTCGCCTATGTGAAGACGTTCCAGGGGCCGGCGACCGGCATCGTGGTCGAGCGTGAGCGGCTCGACAAGTTCGGCCGGCCGTTGCTGGGCGCGACGGTGAAGCCGAAGCTCGGCTTGTCCGGGCGCAACTATGGCCGCGTGGTTTACGAGGCGCTCAAGGGCGGGCTCGACTTCACCAAGGACGACGAGAACATCAACTCGCAGCCCTTCATGCATTGGCGTGACCGCTTCCTCTATTGCATGGAGGCCGTGAATCGCGCGCAGGCGGCGTCCGGCGAGGTGAAGGGCACGTACCTAAACATCACCGCGGGGACGATGGAGGACATGTACGAGCGCGCAGAGTTCGCGAAAGAGCTCGGGTCGTGCATCGTCATGATCGATCTCGTGATCGGCTACACCGCGATCCAGTCCATGGCGAAATGGGCACGGCGCAACGACATGATCCTGCATCTGCATCGCGCCGGTCACTCGACCTATACGCGGCAGAAGAGCCACGGCGTGTCGTTCCGCGTCATCGCGAAGTGGATGCGGCTCGCCGGCGTCGACCACATCCACGCCGGCACGGTGGTCGGCAAGCTCGAGGGCGATCCCAATACCACGCGCGGCTATTACGACGTCTGCCGCGAAGACTTCAACCCGACCAAGCTCGAGCACGGCCTGTTCTTCGACCAGTCCTGGGCGAGCCTGAACAAGATGATGCCGGTCGCCTCCGGCGGCATCCATGCCGGCCAGATGCACCAGCTGCTCGATCTCCTTGGCGAGGACGTCGTGCTGCAATTCGGCGGCGGCACCATCGGCCATCCCATGGGCATTGCGGCTGGCGCGATCGCCAACCGCGTGGCGCTGGAGGCGATGATCCTCGCCCGCAACGAGGGGCGCGACTACGTCCATGAGGGTCCGGAGATCCTGGCCAGGGCTGCGGAGACCTGCACGCCGCTGAAGGCTGCGCTCGAGGTCTGGAAGGACGTCAGCTTCAACTATCAATCCACCGACACGCCGGACTTCGTGCCGACCGCGCTGGAAACCGTTTGAGGAGTTCTGACATGAAACTGACCCAAGGCTGCTTCTCGTTCCTGCCTGATCTGACCGACGACCAGATCACCAAGCAGGTGCAGTATTGCCTGGCCAATGGCTGGGCGGTGAATATCGAGTTCACCGACGATCCGCATCCCCGCAACACCTATTGGGAGATGTGGGGCCTGCCGATGTTCGACCTCCAGGACGCCGCCGGCGTGATGATGGAGCTCGCCGAGTGCCGCAGGGTCTACGGCGACCGCTACATCCGCATCAGTGGATTCGACTCCAGCCATGGCTGGGAATCGGTGCGGATCTCGTTCCTCGTCAATCGCCCACCGCAGGAAGCCGAGTTCGATCTGGTGCGGCAGGAGGTGGGCGGACGTGCGATCCGCTACACCACCGTGCGCCGGCCGGCGGCACACGCGTCGACTTAAGTCGTTCTCCTCCGCGCGGAGCACTCCCTGCTCCGTTTCCTTGGCGGACCACTGCTTCGCCGCTCCCCCCGCGGCGAAGCTCTTTTCTTCGAGGTGCCGATGCTTGATGTTCCTCATGCGACGACCGCTGAAACCAGCGAGACCAGTTTCGATCTCCGCAAGGAGGCCGAGGCGGCCGGGATCACCGACACGCTGCAACAGATTGAGCAGGAGCTGATCGGCCTCCGGCCGGTCAAGAACCGCGTGCGCCAGATCGCGTCACTGCTGCTGATCGAGCGCATCCGCCAGCGTGCGGGACTGGCATCGTCGCCACCGACGCTGCACATGTCGTTCACCGGTAATCCCGGCACGGGCAAGACCACGGTGGCGCTGCGCATGGCGAAGATCCTGCACGGTCTCGGTTTCGTGCGGCGCGGGCAGGTGATCTCGGTGACGCGCGACGATCTCGTCGGCCAGTATATCGGCCATACCGCGCCGAAGACGAAGGAGATATTGAAGAAGGCGATGGGCGGCGTGTTGTTCATCGACGAGGCCTACTATCTGCACCGGCCCGACAACGAGCGCGATTACGGCCAGGAGGCGATCGAGATCCTGCTCCAGGTGATGGAGAATCAGCGCGAGGACCTCGTCGTGATTCTCGCCGGCTATGGCGAGCGGATGACGAGCTTCTTCGCCTCCAACCCGGGCTTCCGTTCGCGCATCGCCCATCACATCGACTTCCCGGACTATGCGGAAGCCGAGCTTCTCGTCATCGCCGAGCTGATGCTGAAGGAGCGCGGCTATCGCTTCTCGGCCGCCGCGCGCGAGGCGTTCGAGACATACATCGCGCTGCGCCGGACCCAGCCGTTCTTCTCCAATGCGCGCTCGATCCGCAACGCGGTCGATCGCATCCGCCTGCGGCAGGCCGATCGCCTCGTCTCCGATCTCAACCGTATGCTCGACGTCGCCGATCTCGAAACGATCGATCCGATGGATGTCCTTGCGAGCCGCGTTTTCAGCGGTGGTGCGGACGCGCAGAGGAGTACGAAGCCATGACGAGAGAAATCCTCATCGCGCCTTCGATCCTGGCCGCCGATTTCGCGCGTCTCGGCGAGGAGATCAGGGCTATTGACACTGCCGGCGCCGACTGGATCCACTGCGACGTCATGGACGGACATTTCGTGCCGAACATCAGCTATGGCGCCGACGTCATCAAAGCGATCCGGCCGGCGACGGCGAAGATCTTTGACGTGCATCTGATGATCGCGCCTGTTGATCCCTATCTGGAGGCGTTCGCAAAGGCCGGCGCCGACGTCATCACGGTCCATGCCGAAGCCGGCCCACATCTGGACCGCTCGCTCCAGGCCATCCGCGCGCTCGGCAAGAAGGCTGGTGTCAGCCTGTGTCCGGCTACACCGGAAGCTGCGATCGAATACGTGCTTGATCGCCTCGACCTCGTGCTGGTGATGACGGTCAATCCCGGCTTCGGCGGTCAGTCCTTCCTCGACTCCCAGATCGGGAAGATCAGGCGCATTCGAAGCATGATCGGCGACCGGCCGATCCGGCTCGAGGTCGATGGCGGTGTCACGCGCGACAATGCCGCCGCCGTGGCTGCCGCGGGCGCCGACACCCTCGTGGCAGGATCGGCCGTGTTCCGCGGCAAGAGCAGCGCCGATTATGCGGGCAACATCGCCGCCATCCGCGCTGCTGCGGAAGCCGGCAGGGTTCCGAAGCTGCAACATGGTTCGGCGCAGACGATCCGGGCCGGCGAGACCGCGCTCACCCGGTAGAATACGGCATACAGGCGTGGCAGAGCCGGTGTCGCACTGGTTGTGCCATGGCGTGCCATTCCGTCCGAGGTTCTAAAGGGCATGCCGCACAGCGCAGCGGGCCTTCCTCGCGCGAGAGTTCTGCGCAGAAATGCAGGGCAATCTCATCGGGTGGCCGGAATCGATCGAACGGTATCTTGATCTGATCGGCATCTCCGTCGCGCGCCAGCGCTACGCCTGGCCAATGAGTTCCACGTGGAGTTCTCCGATAGGAACCAATGGAGGCCTGCGCGTTTCCCAGACGTTAACCCAGGTTGCGCGGGGCGCCTCGCACGCAGTAAATGTTTTGCATAACCGCCATCGGCCTGACGTAAATCAGGGCAATAAGCTCAGTGAATGCGAGGGAGGGTCTCATGGAGAACGTACGTCGCTACCGGGCGCTGGCGTCTCTCTGTCGTCAGCAGGCGGCCTATCGGCCGCTCCAGAACTGGCAACTCCTTGGCCAAGCCGAACATTTCGAATACCTCGCCGAGATTGCGCTGAAGGCGCATTTCGACGCGTGCAATGCGCAACCCGAGGACGACGCCATCGCCACCGCGCCCTTTGAGACCCCCGCCGCGGCGTGAAGGCGTCGGTCCGTTGCGGATCATCTCTCGATCAATGCGACATCAGCGTCGGGACCGTCATGGCTTCCAGCATGGCGCGGGTGACGCCGCCGAGGAAGCGCTCCTGCAACCGCGAGTGGCCGTAGCCGCCCATGACCAGGAGATCGAGGCTCTCGTCGGCGGCCAGCGACAGGATGGTCGGCTGGATGTCGGAGCGCGCCGCTGACAGGCTGACCGTGCGGGTCGACAATCCGCGCCGGCCGAGGTGTCTTGCCAGATGGCTTGCCGAGACCTCGTCGGGAACCGCGTCGGCTTCGTTGATCGTGATGATCACGATCTCCTCGGCGCGGGCCAGGAAGGGAGCGGCGTCGCGCATCGCGCGGGCGGCGAGGCGGCTGCCATCCCAGCAGATGCCGATCCGGTTCGCCCTGAATGACCCACGAAAGGTGTAGGGCAGGAACAGCACTGGTCCGCCCGCCTGGAACAGGATCTCGCCGGGCATATCATTGTCGAATGAGCCTTGCTTCGGATCGGGCTGCAGCACGATGCTGAGATCGTGGAGCCGCGCCATCTCGCCGAGCGAGCCGGCTGCGTCCGCCGGGATCGCGCCGAGCGGGTGGCAGGTGCAGGAGATGCCGGCGTTCGTGGCTTCGCTCCGAAATATCGCCAACGCGGCCTCGGCGCGCTCCACGGCGCGCTCGCGCTCCATCTCGAACACGGCCGCTACGGCGGCACCGCCATCCAGGACGTAGGCAGTGCTGCTCGCGACGTACCCGACGGCGATCGCGTCGACGTGTGCGTTGAGTCTCGCCGCGAGCGAGATCGAGCCGTCGATCACCGCGTGCATCGGGCGCTCGGTCGGGATGTGGACGAGAATGTCTTTGTACATGGCGTGCCTCCGATGGACATCATCCAGTGGCCGCAGTCTATCACGGCGCACGTGGCCTGTGTTGAGCTGCGTCAAATGTGCAGCCCTGATTTTCGCGGCACCTTTGCCAAGATTTAATCGGACGGACGGGACGCCGTAAGGTGACGATGTCCATGTTGGGTGCAAGGCGACTTACCCAACATGGACATTTCGACATGAACGATCGCGTCAATTCCGACACCACCACGTCCCGCAAGATCTTGAAGCCGCGCCGGCTTGCGCTGCTGGGCACCGTGGCCGCGCTTGGCGTGGCCGTGCTCGCTTCCTCTCCCGCCTCTTCGCAGTTCGGTCTGAATTCCTTCATCGGGCCGGCCCAGGCGGCGGAAGCCGCCGCGACGCCGCCGGGCTTCGGCGATCTCGTCAGCAAGGTCAAACCCGCCGTCATCTCGGTGCGGGTCAAGATCGACCAGGACAATGACAAGAGCGCGATGCTGCAACAGAACCGGATGGATTCGGACGAGGATTCGCCGTTCGACCAGTTTTCGCGGCAGTTCGGCTTCCGCGGCCCGGGTGGCATGAACGGCATGCCGCGCCAGCGCCACCAGATGATCACGGGCGAGGGTTCCGGCTTCTTCATCTCCGCCGACGGCTATGCCGTGACCAACAACCACGTCGTCGATCACGCTGAGTCGGTGCAGGTGACCATGGACGACGGCACGAGCTACACCGCGAAGGTGGTCGGCACCGATCCGAAGACCGATCTCGCGCTGATCAAGGTCGATGGCAAGAGGGACTTCCCGTTCGTTAAATTCTCCGACCAGAAGCCGCGGATCGGTGACTGGGTGGTCGCGGTCGGCAATCCCTTCGGCCTCGGCGGCACCGTCACCGCCGGCATCGTCTCGGCCAACGGTCGCGACATCGGCAACGGTCCCTATGACGACTTCATCCAGATCGACGCGCCGATCAACAAGGGCAATTCCGGCGGTCCGGCCTTCGACATGAACGGCAATGTGATCGGCGTGAACACCGCGATCTTCTCACCCTCCGGCGGTTCGGTCGGTATCGGCTTCGACATTCCGGCTTCGACCGCGAAGCTGGTCGTCGCGCAGCTGAAGGACAAGGGCTCGGTCACCCGCGGCTGGCTCGGCGTGCAGGTGCAGCCGGTGAGCGCCGAGATCGCCGACAGCCTCGGCCTCAAGGAGGCGCGCGGCGCGATCGTGGACAATCCGCAGGACGGCAGCCCCGCGGCGAAGGCCGGCATCGAGGCGGGCGACGTCATCACCGCCGTCAACGGTACCGCGATCAAGGACTCCCGCGATCTCGCCCGCACCATTGCCACCCTGGCGCCGGGCACGTCCGTGAAGCTCGACGTCTTCCACAAAGGCGCGAGCAAGACGGTGACACTCGCCCTCGGCGAGTTGCCGAACGAGCGGCAGGCCAAGGCCGGCGAGGGCAAGGCGCAGCCGAACACCGGCACGCCGCGCCTCGGTCTCAGCCTGGCGCCGGCCGGCGACGTCCAGGGCGCGGGCCAAAAGGGCGTGGTCGTGACCGAGGTCGATCCGCAGGGACCCGCCGCGCAGCGCGGCATCCAGACCGGCGACGTCATTCTCAATGTCGGTGGCAAGGCCGTTGCCAATGTCGGTGACGTCCGCTCCGAGCTGGCGCAGGCCAAATCATCCGGCAAGAACAGCGTGCTGTTGCAGGTGAAGAGCCAGGAAGCGACGCGGTTCGTCGCGGTGCCGCTGGCCTAAGCCTCGCGCTTCCGGCGGTAGACTCAAAAGGCGGCCTGGGGGCCGCCTTTTTCGTGCGCGTCTGGAAGATTCCCACAGGTGCCGATAACATTCTCGTTAACGGCAGCGTTGATGACGGGTTCGTCCGAAAAAGCCGCGTTCGCTCGTCACAGTTCGGAATCACGTGTTGGGCTTTGGCGTCAATGAAGACGCCCAGGCGAATTGCAGGAGTGGAACTTCGAACGCCCGGCCTTCTTGTGGAACCGGTGGTTCGCATTTGATCGGTGCCGACATGGATCGATTGAAGCTCTCGCTGAGGTGTGCGCTGCTTGTGGCGCCGCTTGTCCTGACGACCGGAAGCGCCCTGGGGCGCGACGATGGCCGCTACGCCAACTCGCCGCTGAAACCCTGGTTCGACAGCTTGCGCAGCCATCTCGGGCCCTGCTGCTCGGATGCAGATGGCTTTGCTGTATCCGACCCTGATTGGGAATCGCACGATGGGCACTATCGCGTGCGGCTCGACGGGCAGTGGGTGGACGTGCCTGATGAGGCCGTCATCACCGAGCCAAACCGGGCTGGCCACACCATGGTGTGGCCGGTGAAGACTGCGTTCGGGATTTCGATCCGCTGCTTCATGCCGGGCAGCATGATCTGACGCGGGTGGGCGTTACCGCTTGCTGGATTTGCGCTTCGAGGTCTTCTTCGTTGTCTTGGTCGTCTTCCTGGCTGTCTTCTTGGCCGTCTTCTTCTTGGAGGTCTTTCGCTTCGACGCCTTCTTCGGGACCTTCTTGCCCTTCGCGCGCGCTTCCGACAGGCCGATCGCGATCGCCTGCTTGCGACTCTTCACGCGTCCGCCACGACCGCCGGGGCCGCTTTTCGCGGTGCCCTTCTTATAACGGCGCATCTCGCGCTCGACATCACTGCTGGCGCTGCGTGAGTAGCGGCGTTTCTTTGCCTTGCGTGCCATCAACTCTCTCCCTTGGCCCGGGAAAGAACCGCATCACTGACCCAACGTTCCAAATGCGCGGCGGGCCCCTCAGAAGGAGTTCGCCAACTCGATCTCGTCTTCCAGCGCTCGAATGCGGCGCGCAGCCTCAGTCGAGGACAGAGCCCGATCGTATTGAGTGGGCTGATAGGCCTCCTCGCTCAGACGCTTCAGCCTCAGCCCCTGCGCTCGCGTCATCTGCTCCGTGAGGAAAACCCTGGCGTCGTATTTACCCTGAACCTGCATCTGGCCTCTCCGTTCTCAAATCGTGACTTGACTATATGTTCTTATTTTGTTCTAACAAGCCATGGACAACAGAATTAATGAAATTCGACGCAAAATCAGCGCCTTGAGGCTCGAAATGGCCGACATTGAGGTGGCTGTGCGCGACCTCGTCGATCGCGACCGCGACTGCAAAGAAAAGGCCCTGGCGCAGATGGATCTGCGCCGGAAAATTAACCTGCTGATCGGCGAATGGAAGGCGGCCGGTGGCGGCGATGTCCTGCCTGACGTCCGCGAGCGGGTCCGCCTTCGTCCTGCAACGACATCCGGTAGTCCGCTGCGCGTGATCGCGCGCCGCTGAGAATTTTGGGAGCGTGCGGTGGAGGAAGCCCGGACACGTACCGGATTCTAAAACTGCGCGCCGAAATTCTCGAACTCGGCTCCGCCATCCGGCAATTGCAGCGCGAGGGTCTCGACGATGCCGCAGCGCAGCTTCTGATCGCACGCAAACGTGCACAGCTCGAGCATCTCGTGAAGGCGAATGCTGCGGGACGGCAGCTCTAGCGATCTGACGCTGAAAGGATTCCGAATCCAGCTCCAGCTCCAAAGCGAAAGGCCCCGCGTCGCCGCGAGGCCCTTGATGGTCGGCCGGAGCTCACTTGGTGTTGCTCATGCCGCCCTTGTTGTTCGTCATGGTGCCGCCTTGGTCGGAGCCGGGGCCAGAACCACCTTGACCGGAGGGATCAGCGCCCTTGGAGGACTTGGTGTTGGCGCCCGTGGTCTGCGACGAGGACATCGCGGATCCATGCTTGGCCTTATGCGACTTGGCCTGCACGGCGAACGGAGTGGCGGCGAGGCCAGTTGCCAACATCACGGTAAGAGCGAGCTTGGTGGTTTTCATGCGCGGGAACTCCCTGAGTTAAATTGACGCAGGCAGCCAACCGCCATTTGCTGCAGGAGTTCCGAACGAAAGCGCTCGGTGCGCGTCACGCGCGCTTCAAAATTCCTTGTCTTCGGCGAGGATGAACACGAGGCCCGTGAGCGTCGCGCCGATCGCAAACGTCGTCACCAGTGTGATGATGAAGACCATGGCGGCCGAATGTCCGCCGTGGCTCAGCAAATTTGCGACGGCCGGATTGAACAGGACGAGGGCGAGACCGAAGACAAGGCCGAGGGCTGCGCCCATCATCGCATGCGTCATCAGCTTGATGACGCCGGTCGGAGAGATGAGGCTCGGCGACTTTTTCCCGCGCATGGAACCGCCTCGCGGTGTGGCATAAAACGCATGCGACGATTGCGGGTTCCATTCTCATGACGATTTTGTCATTCCCCGCTTCATCCGACGTTCATGGCGGTCTTGCGAGGATGAATGCCATCAACACGGGAACATTCGATATGGGTAAGGTCGTCTTTCTCTATCGCTCGCTGGCCTATCGCAACGCGGCAGCGGACATGCTGCGCAAGGCGCGCAAGCTGCCGCGCGGCGCCGAGCGGAGCGCAGCCCGCCGTTACGCGCGGGCGCTGCGCGAGCTTTCGCAAACGGAAGCCTGGCTGGAAGGACGTGTCGCTGACGAACCGCAGGCAATGCAGCGCATGAGGGTTGCCGCGACGCGCTAGAGCATGATCGGTTCTGACTGAATCAGGGCCGAAGCTCCAGATTCCTGTCTTTGCGCGCGAACCGGAGCCCACGTCGCTCGCAAACGCTCTAGCCTGAGGCCCGCTGAAGGGGTTCGGACGGAGCCGCGTCGAACTTGCTCGCGGCCGACGGCGCTACGGTCTTCCGCGTCAGCGGCACCTCGAGGCGGCACAGCAGGCCTTCGGGACGCCAGTTGAACTCCGCCTGTCCGCCGAGTTGCGATTCCACACTGGCAAGCAGGCTCCGCGTGCCGAAGCCACGGGATTTCGGCGTCCTCACCAGCGGGCCGCCGGTTTCGTCCCAGGTCAGTGTGAGGTGGTCGTCCTCGACTTGCCAGCCGATCGCGAGCCGCCCCGACCGCGTCGAGAGCGCGCCATATTTCGCCGAGTTGGTGAAAAGCTCATGCAACGCCAGCGCCAGCGTCTGCGCTGTTGCCGGCGCCAGCTGAACTTCCGGACCGGCCAGCTTGATCTGGCCGCCGAGCGAGTAGGGCGCGAGCTCCTCGTCGATCAGCCTCGAGAGTTCGGCACCCTGCCAGCTCGACAGGGACAGGATCGTGTGCACACGCGCCAGCGCGTTGATGCGCCCCTCGACGGCGTTGACGTAAGCCTTGACCTCGTCGGCGCGGGTGAGGCGCACGATCGATTGCGCCAGCGCCAGCGCGTTCTTGGCGCGATGATCCACCTCGCGGGCCAGCAGGTTTTGTCTCTCTTCCGCGCGTTTGCGTTCGGTGATGTCCACGGTGACGCCGCTCACGCGCACCACGCGGCCGCCCTGGTCCACCGTCGCGGCCGCGGTGCCGACGCACCAGCGCACATCGCCATCGGGCCGGCTGACGCGAAACTCTCCTTCATAGGCGTGCGCGCCGGTATTGAACGCGGCAATCGCCTGGCCGAACTGGTCGACGTCATCAGGGTGCAGCAGCGCCTGGATGTTGGCCGAGGTGACATTGAAGGTCTCCGGCGTCACGCCGAAGATGCGGTACTGGCCTTCGTCCCACATCCAGTCGCCGTTGACCCAGTCCCAGTCCCACGATCCCATCTTGCCGGCGGCGATCGCCATGCTGCGCCGCTCTTCGCTCTCGCGCAGCTTCGCGGTGGAATTCTCCAGCTCGGCCGTGCGTGCGCGAACGCGGTCTTCGAGCTCCTGGTTCAGCCGTTCGAGCTCGCGCGTCTTGCGGTAGAGCTCGGCAAACACCTTGATCTTGGCGCGCAGCACCTCCGGCACGACCGGCACCGGCACGTAATCGACCGCGCCCATCTCGTAGCCGCGCAAGCGGTCGATGTCGCTCACCTGGATCGCCGAGATGAAGATCATCGCGGTCTTCTGGAAGCGCGGATGCTCCCGGATCATCGCGGCGAGCTCGAAGCCGTCGAGCTCGGGCATGCAGACGTCGACCAGGATCACCGCAATCTCGGTCTTGAGCAGCACCTCCAGCGCCTCGCGGCCCGATGATGCGATCACGAGGTTCTCGCCGAGTTCCTTCAGGATCACCTCGTAGGCGAGCAGCTTGGCCGGCTGGTCGTCGACGAGGAGGATGTTGACCTTTTCGTGGTCCATTCGCGGATCCAAACTCAGCGGTGCAGCCACATGCGGATTGCAAGCAGCAATTGATCGGTGTTGACGGGTTTGGCGAGGTAGTCGGACGCGCCTGCTTCCAGGCATTTCTCACGGTCGCCCTTCATCGCCTTGGCTGTCAGCGCGATGATCGGAAGGCGGGCGAAGGCCGGATTTTCGCGAATGACGCCGATGGTCTGATAGCCATCCATCTGCGGCATCATGATGTCCATCAGCACGATGGCGATCTCCGGATTGGATTCGACCAGCGTCACCGCCTCGCGGCCGGTCGTGGCCGTCAGCACCTTCATGCCCCGCCGTTCCAGGACGCTCGACAGCGCGAAGATGTTGCGGGCGTCGTCGTCGACGAGCAGGGCGGTCTTGCCGATCAGGTCTTCGTCGGAACTGTTCAGCTTCTCCAGCATGCGCTGCTTCTCGACCGGCAGTTCCGTGATCACGCGATGCAGGAACAAGGCGGTCTCGTCGAGCAGGCGCTCCGGCGATTCCACGCCCTTGACCACGATGCTGCGCGCCATGGTGTGGAGTTCCGCATCTTCCTCCGCCGAGAGCTCGCGGCCGGTGAAGACCACCACCGGAACGTTCGACAGGCTCTCGTCGTTGCGGATCTGGTCCAGCACCTCGAAGCCGCTCATGTCGGGCAGCCGCAGGTCGAGCACCACGCAATCGCAGGGCGCCTCGCGCAGCGTCGAGAGCGCGCCGGCGCCGGTATCCGTCGTCACGATCTCGATGTCGTCGTGATGCAGCAGCTCGCGGATCGAGAGCTGCTCGGCCTCGTTGTCCTCGACGATCAGGAGCCGCTTGCGCCGCGGCCGTGCATATTCCTTGATCTGCGTCAGCGCGGCTGAGACGCCCTCGGTCGTGGTCGGCTTGTTGACGAAGGAGAAGGCGCCGCGGGCCAGCGCATGTTGCCGGTCCTCGTCGAGCGTGATGATCTGCACGGGGATGTGGCGGGTCAGCGGATTGTGCTTGAGCTGGCTCAGCACCGTCCAGCCCAGCATGTCGGGCAGGAACACGTCGAGCGAAACGGCCCGCGGCTGGTACTGCTTCGCAAGCTCCAGGGCCTCCGCGCCGCGCGCGGCGACCAGAACCTTGAAGCCCTTGTCGCGGGCGAGATCGACCAGCACGCGGGCATAATGCGGATCGTCCTCGACGATGAGCAGGATGGTGTCGCCGGACTCGAGATTGAGCCTGTCGTCGGCAATCTGCTCGATGACGCGCTGCTGTTCGGGTGCAGCCGCTTGCAACGCCGGTGGCTGACTGTACTGCTGCGGCGCGGGCGCACGCGGCGCGAGCGTCGGGCCGGAATATTTCAGCGGCAGATAGAGCGTGAAGGAAGAACCCTTGCCGGGCGCGCTGCGCAGATGGATCTCGCCGCCGAGCAGGCTTGCGAGTTCGCGGCTGATCGCAAGCCCGAGACCGGTGCCGCCGTATTTGCGGCTGGTGCCGGCGTCCGCCTGCTGGAACGCCTCGAAGATCAGCTTCTGCTTCTCGAGGGGAATGCCGATGCCRGTGTCCGTCACTTCGAACGCGATCACCGCCGGCGCGGAGTTCAGCACCGGATGATCCGTGCCCCAGCCGCCGACCGCGGCGACGACCTTCAGGCGCACCTCGCCTTCGGCGGTGAACTTGAAGGCGTTGGAAAGCAGGTTCTTGAGGACCTGCTGCAGGCGCTTGGAGTCGGTGACGATGCTGCGGGCAAGGTTCGGGTCGACGTCGATCTTGAACGACAGGTTGCGGTTTTCCGCCTCGTGCCGGAATGGCCGCCCGACGGTCTCGAGCAGGTTCGCAGTCAGAATCTCCTCGGCGTCGACCGTCACCGTGCCGGATTCGATCTTGGAGAGATCCAGGATGTCGCTGATAAGGTTGAGCAGGTCGGTGCCGGCGCCATGGATGGTGCGGGCGAACTCGACCTGCTTGGCCGAGAGGTTGCCATCCGGATTGTCGGTGAGCTGCTGTCCCAGGATCAGGATCGAGTTCAGCGGCGTGCGCAGCTCGTGGCTCATATTGGCGAGGAATTCGGACTTGTACTTCGAGGTCAGCGCGAGCTCGGTCGCCTTTTCCTCCAGTGCGCGGCGGGCCTGCTCGATTTCCTGGTTCTTGCGCTCGACCTCGACGTTGCGCTCGGCGAGCTGCTGCGCCTTCTGCTCGAGCTGGTCGTTGGTCTGCTGCAATTCGCGCTGCTGGGTCTGAAGCTCGCCGGCAAGCTGCTGCGACTGCTTGAGCAGGCCTTCGGTCTGCATCGTCGCCTCGATCGAGTTGAGCACGATGCCGATGGAGTCGGTAAGCTGCTCGAGGAATGTCATCTGCGAGGTCGTGAACGAGGTCAGCGAGGCGAGCTCGATCACCGCCTTGACCTGGCCTTCGAACAGCACCGGCAGCACGACGAGGTTCTTTGGCGCGACGCGGAACAGCGCCGAGTTGATCGGCACCACGTCGGGTGGAATGTCGGCGATGACGCGCGGCCGTCTGTCGAGGGCGCATTGGCCGATCAGGCCGTCGCCGAGCGGGAGCACACGCTGATATGGATAGACGCCGTCGCCGGCATAGGAGGCGAGCAGCAGGAGCCGCGGACTATCCTCGTTCTCGACCTGGTAGATCACGCCGGTATGGGCGTTCACCAGGGGCGACAATTCGGTCAGCAGCAGCCGGCCGACGGTAGTGAGATCGCGCTGGCCCTGGAGCATGTTGGTGAATTTGGCGAGGTTGGTCTTCAGCCAGTCCTGTTCGGTGTTCACGTCCGTCGTGAGACGGAGGTTCGTGATCATGGTGTTGATGTTGTCTTTCAGCTCGGCGACTTCGCCGCGGGCGTCGACCTGGATTGACCGCGTCAGGTCGCCCTTGGTCACGGCGGTCGCGACTTCCGCGATCGCGCGCACCTGCGAGGTGAGGTTGGCCGCGAGCAGGTTGACGTTGCCGGTGAGATCCTTCCAGGTGCCGGCGGCACCGGGCACGTCGGCCTGGCCGCCCAGCCGTCCCTCGACGCCGACCTCGCGCGCCACCGACGTCACCTGATCGGCGAAGGTCGCGAGCGTCTCGGTCATGTTGTTGATGGTGTCGGCAAGCGCCGCGACCTCGCCCTTGGATTTCACGGTGAGATTTTGTTTCAAATCACCGTTCGCAACCGCGGTCACCACCTTGACGATGCCGCGGACCTGCTCGGTCAGGTTCGCCGCCATGAAGTTGACGGTGTCGGTGAGGTCCTTCCAGGTGCCGGCCACACCGGGCACCTGGGCCTGGCCGCCGAGCTCGCCTTCGGTGCCGACTTCACGCGCGACGCGGGTGACTTCGCCGGCAAACGCGTTGAGCTGGTCCACCATGGTGTTGATGGTGTTCTTCAGCTCGAGGATTTCGCCCTTCACGTCCACGGTGATCTTGCGGGACAAGTCGCCGCGCGCCACGGCGGTCGTGACCTCGGCGATGTTGCGGACCTGCGTCGTGAGGTTCGCGGCGAGCAGGTTGACGTTGTCGGTGAGATCCTTCCAGGTGCCGCCGACGCCGGGCACGACGGCTTGACCGCCGAGCCGGCCCTCGGTGCCGACCTCGCGCGCCACGCGCGTCACTTCGGCGGCGAAGGAGCGGAGCTGCTCCACCATCGTGTTCAGGGTGTCCTTGAGCAGCAGGATCTCGCCGCGCACGTCCACCGTGATCTTCTTCGACAGGTCGCCGCCGGCGATTGCGGTCGCGACCTCGGCGATGTTGCGGACCTGGGCCGTCAGGTTGGAGGCCATGAAGTTGACGTTGTCGGTGAGGTCCTTCCAGGTGCCGGCAACGCCGGGCACTTCGGCCTGGCCGCCGAGCTTGCCCTCGGTACCGACCTCGCGCGCCACGCGCGTCACTTCGCCGGCAAAGCCGTTGAGCTGGTCCACCATGGTGTTGATGGTGTTCTTCAGCTCGAGGATTTCGCCCTTCACGTCCACGGTGATCTTGCGCGACAAGTCGCCGCGCGCCACGGCGGTGGTCACTTCGGCGATGTTGCGGACCTGTGCGGTCAGGTTGCCCGCCATCGAGTTGACGCTGTCGGTGAGGTCCTTCCAGGTGCCGGCGACGCCGGGCACGTTGGCCTGACCGCCGAGCCGGCCTTCGGTGCCGACCTCGCGCGCCACGCGCGTCACCTCGCCCGCGAAGCGGTTGAGCTGGTCGACCATCGTGTTCAGCGTGTCCTTGAGCTGAAGGATCTCGCCGCGGACGTCCACCGTGATCTTGCGCGACAGGTCGCCGCCGGCGATGGCGGTTGCGACCTCGGCGATGTTGCGGACCTGGGCGGTGAGATTGCCCGCCATCGAGTTGACGTTGTCGGTCAGGTCCTTCCAGGTGCCAGCGACGCCCGTCACCTGGGCCTGGCCGCCGAGCTTGCCTTCGGTGCCGACCTCGCGCGCCACGCGCGTGACTTCGCCAGCGAACGCGTTGAGCTGGTCCACCATGGTGTTGAGCGTTTCCTTCAGCTGAAGGATTTCGCCCGACACGTTCACGGTGATCTTCTTCGACAAGTCGCCCTTCGCAACGGCGGTCGCGACCTCGGCGATGTTACGGACCTGACCGGTCAGGTTCGAGGCCATCGAGTTGACCGAGTCCGTCAAGTCCTTCCAGGTACCGGCGACGCCGCGCACTTGGGCCTGGCCGCCGAGCTTGCCTTCGGTGCCGACCTCGCGCGCGACGCGGGTGACTTCGCCGGCGAAGGCGTTGAGCTGGTCCACCATCGTGTTGATGGTGTCTTTCAGCTCCAGGATTTCGCCGCGCACGTCCACGGTGATCTTCTTCGACAGATCGCCGCCCGCGACCGCCGTCGTCACCTCGGCGATGTTGCGGACCTGTGCGGTCAGGTTTGACGCCATCGAGTTGAYGCTCTCGGTGAGGTCCTTCCAGGTGCCGGCGACGCCGAGCACGTTGGCTTGACCGCCGAGCCGCCCCTCGGTGCCGACCTCGCGCGCGACGCGCGTGACTTCGCCGGCAAACGCATTGAGCTGGTCCACCATGGTGTTGAGCGTTTCCTTCAGCTGAAGGATCTCGCCCGAGACGGTCACCGTGATCTTCTTCGACAGGTCGCCGCCGGCGATGGCGGTCGCGACGTCGGCGATGTTGCGGACCTGCGCGGTCAGGTTCGACGCCATGAAGTTGACGTTGTCGGTGAGGTCCTTCCAGGTGCCGGCCACACCGGGCACCTGGGCCTGGCCGCCGAGCTTGCCCTCGGTGCCGACCTCGCGCGCGACGCGGGTCACTTCCGAGGCGAAGGAGTTGAGCTGGTCCACCATGGTGTTGATGGTGTCCTTCAGCTCCAGGATCTCGCCGCGCACGTCCACCGTGATCTTGCGCGACAGGTCGCCACGCGCCACGGCGGTGGTGACGTTCGCGATGTTGCGGACCTGGGCCGTGAGGTTGCCGCACATCGCGTTCACGGAGTCGGTGAGGTCCTTCCAGGTGCCGGCGACGCCGGGCACGATCGCCTGGCCGCCGAGCTTGCCGTCGGTGCCGACCTCGCGCGCCACGCGCGTCACTTCGGAGGCGAAGGAGCGCAGCTGGTCCACCATCGTGTTGATGGCTTCCTTGAGCTGAAGGATCTCGCCGCGGACGTCGACGGTGATCTTCTTGGACAAGTCGCCGTTGGCGACCGCGATCGTGACCTCGGCGATGTTGCGAACCTGGTTGGTCAGGTTGTTCGCCATCGAGTTGACGCTCTCGGTCAGATCCTTCCAGACGCCGGTCACCTCAGGCACCTGGGCCTGGCCGCCGAGCTTGCCTTCGGTGCCGACCTCGCGCGCCACGCGCGTCACCTCGGAGGTGAACACGCCGAGCTGCTTGATCATGGTGTTGACGATGGTCGCCGACTGCAGGAATTCGCCGCGCAGCGGGCGGCCGTCGACGTCCAGCTTAACAGTCTGGAGCAGGTCGCCTTGCGCCACAGCCGCGACCGCGCGCGTCACTTCGCGCGTCGGCCACAGGAGGTCGTCGATCAGCGTGTTGACGGAGCCTTCCATGTCGGCCCAGGAGCCGCTGGCGAGGCCGAACTTCACGCGCTGGCGGGTCTTGCCCTCGCGCCCCACGACCTGACCGACCAGCTCGAGCTGCTGCGCCATGCGCTGGTTGGCGGCGATGATTTCATTAAAAGTGTCGGCGATCTTGCCGTCGATGCCGAGATAGTCCCCGCTCATCCGCACCGAAAAATCGCCGCTGCGCATGGCCTGCAAGGCAAGCAGCAATTCCGGCCGCGAATCCGGGTCCGACATACCGTTGGTTTTTGGCTTTGGGACGCGACGACCGGAGCGTGATGCAGTTCCGGGATCGAGGTCGCTCATACTGATTCCCCCGCGGCGTCGGCCGAATCCAAGGCGTGACGCAGTTGTCAAAATAGAGCGTCAGCCAAATTCGAAATCAAGCGCCAACGTTGCGGCGCTTGGAATTGGAACCTGCCGTGCTCAGCCCGGCCAAAATAACGGTGAGGAGTGACGATGGTTCCATCCCGTTCAGGAAAAAGCCGGCCGGCCGCTGCACCAGAGCTCCGAGCCGTCCTGGGAGAGGGGGCTGGCGCGCCCAGCGGGCGCGGGGCTGTGACTGGCGACCCTGCCGCAAGCTCCGCCACGTCACGCGCTGATTCGCTGACCACGGGGACCGCGACCAGCGGCCGGAGAGCCAGCAGCATCATCCGGAAGACAAATAGGGCTGCTATTTGTCTGCCATGGTGCGCTCCGCATCTTTCATCTGCGTGCGCAGCATCGGCAATTGCGCGCGCGCGAAGGCGGCGAGGGCAGGGTTGTCGGGCGCTTTCAGATAGCGCTCGAGCAGGTTGATGGCGGAGTCATATTCGGGGATTTGCGCGGCATAGAAGCTTCTGACGTAAGTCGGTCCATCCGCATTTTCGGGCTCGACGAGGCTTGCGCTCACTGACGTCGTCTTGCCGGCGTGCGGCTCCGCACCGATCGCGTCCTGAATCTGCTTCAGGGTCTTGTCGCGCTTGCCCGCCTCCTCGGCGCGCAGGGCCGCGAGATTTTTCACCTCCGCATTGCCTTTCAAGTCGGTGCTCTCCAGCAGGCTCTGCTGGAAACGGCTGAAGCTATAGAGGCCGGTGATGACATCGGTTGCGGTCGGCACGCGGTCGCCGGCCGTTCGCTCACCCATATTGTCGGCGAACGCCGAGGTGCTGATGAAAGCCATGATGATCGCGACGAGAATCCTCATGCATCTCCAATGACCGATGGCGTGCGAAGTTCCCTCGCGTTACGATCCGGTAAGGGCGATTGCGGAGCGAGAGTTCCGTTCCCACATCTTCTCTATGAAACAGTCTGACATCTTCAGGGATAACGCCGACAACTGCCTTCAGCTCGCCGAGCGCGCGGAAGGGCAGCCCACCCACAAACGCTATTTGCGTATGGCGGATGCCTGGACGGCATTGGCGAACGAGCAGGACTGGCTGGACGGTGAAATCCCGCCCGTAAAGGTCCGCGTCCTCCGAACGCAGGATGCGTGAGCGTTCTCATTCTCGTCAATCTGCGTGTGAGACCGCTCACGGAATGCAAGCAACCAATCCAGGATCATCCACGAACGGTCGATCGCGTTGATTTTGATTCCAGAAGGAGGTTTTGCGATGGCTCCACGTCTGGCTCTTCTCTCGCTCATTCTCGCCTTTGGCGTCTCGGTCGCGTTCGCGACAGTGACGACGGTGCGGCAGGTGCATCTGGAGAATGCATCGGCGGCAATCCACGCCACGCATAGTTAGCGCTGCGGGCCTCGCGCGCTGGAACATTCGTTGTGCCGGCGCGTAAGCGCTTCAGGACATCTGGAGAGGCGAGGACATCATGGCGCATTCCGACCACGGCATCGTCAAGGACAAGCGGGCGGAAGATCAACCGCGCGACAAGCAGCGCGCGCAAACCGTGCACAAGACGGATTCGAAGGGCTCGCCGTCGCGCGAAGCGACGCGCGATCCCAAGCTCAACGACAACACCAAGACACCGGGCTCCGGCGTGATGCCGGACGATTCCGGCGACGCGCCGACCGGCTAGTTCTCGCGGGGAACAAATCCTTCCGCGACGAGTCGACCGATTGCTTCCGGCTGTCATGCCCCCGGTGCGCCGGAAGCAATCTCCAAGGACGGCCCTGGCACCCCCACTGTGCCGGGGTCGTTTTGCTTGTGGGAGACTCAATCCTCGGTGTCGCCCTCGGGCTTCGCGGGCGCGTGTCCTTCGGGACCGCGACCAAAGACACCAAACTCGCTTGATTTGATGCCTGCCGACGGGTCGATGCTCGTCTCGATGCCCGCGGCTGCGAGCCCGAACTTGAGGAGCTCGCGGACCGCCGCCGCGCGTGTCGGCATGCGGTGCTTGAATCGGAAGTCATCGACGGCGGCCAGCTCTTCCGGCGAGAGCATGACCTGGAGGCGCTCGGCGCGAAGGTCATTCATGGTCGATCACGCAAAGTGAGTAAGTTGAGTAGTTTGCTCAACGAACGAGTTTGGCGCGAGTTCCACAAGAGTCGGTAAAATCGCCAGATGAGTAAGAATAGTCAGTAAAATCAATGAGTTATTATTGAAACAACTCTGGCGGTGGCGCATTCTTTCGGAAGAGAGGGAGAACAGGCCATGACGGAGGAAGTCAGGTTACCTCGCAAGCTTTCGGAAGAGCCCGAGGCGCCCAAACCGGTGCGTCCGAGCCATCAGAAGGTCATCGAGCAAGTCGAGCGCTGGGCCAACAGCTCGGGGCTGCAACCACCGAGGACGGAAGATGCGAAGACGATCTGAGCCCCACACGTTCGAACAACGTCTCAAGGCAGAGCAGCTGCGGCTCGAGCACGAACTGTCGGGCTTGCCGGATGGACAGCAGCRCGATTCTGTTATGGCGCGCATCGATCAGCTTCAGACCGCCGCCGCGATGCATGATTTCCTGATGCTACGGGAGGCTGCCGCCGCCCGCTGATCGCTCCTGGCTTCCGTGCTCCGCGCGGCGAGAGGTGATGCGAAGCTTCCGCCTCTCGGTTTGGCGGGTTTTGAAACTCAGAGAACCGCTCGTTCCCGGCGGCGTTCCTGATGCGACCACTGGAGCATGCGCCGGAACGTTCGCTCGCCGACCCGGTTGGTTCACACGTTGGCTGACTGGAGAATTGGAATGCTGAAACAAGGCGAGTTGGACCGCAGCGAGATGGGCAGGTTGATCGGCAGCGACAAGGTCGAGGGAACATCGGTCTATGGCGCCGATCGCAACAAGATCGGTTCGATCGAACGCGTGATGATCGACAAGGTCAGCGGCAAGGTCTCCTACGCCGTGCTCGGCTTCGGCGGTTTCCTGGGCCTCGGCAACGACCACTATCCGCTGCCTTGGCAGTCGCTGAAATACGATACGGAGCTCGGCGGCTATGTCACCGGGATCACCGCCAAGTCGCTCGAAGGCGCGCCGAAATACGACGAACGAAGCGACTGGAACTGGGGTGACGACGCGGCAGTCCGCGGCATCAACTCGTATTACGGCGTTCCCTTCGCGTAAGCTCCCTTGGAAAGCGAGATCCGATGAGCAAGGAACGGCCCACCGACTGGATGCCCCGATCAAGCCGGGGCACGACAGCGTTTGCTTGGTGCCACTCTACCCCACCGCCTCCTTCCGCCCCGGCCCCGCATGCACATGCACCTGTTTCGCATGCAGCGGCTCACCGCATTCCGAGCAGACCATCACGGGGTCGAACTCCTTGCCGCAAGTCTTGTGCTGGTGCAGCAGCGGGCGGCCGCGCTCGTCGCCCATGTGGGTGTCGCCCCAATGCACCATCGCCATGATGATCGGGTAGAGGTCGAGGCCCTTCTGCGTCAGGATGTATTCGTAGCGCTTGGGCGCCTCGGAATAGGGGACGCGGCGCAGGATGCCGAACCGCACCAGCTTCTTCAGTCGCTCCGAGAGCAGGTGCCGCGTGATCTGGAGCGAGGACTGAAATCCCTCGAACCGGCGCACGCGTAAAAAACATTCGCGCAGGATCAGCAGCGTCCAGCGGTCGCCGACCACGGCGACAGTGCGGGAGAGCGAGCAGGGCTCTTCATCCAGCGTGTCCCACTTCATGTAGCGATCTCCGGCAAAGGGTAGTAAGTCAGAAAAAGGAACTGACTTGAATGATCAGCGCTATTTCTAATAAAGAATATCATTCACCCCTGTAGTTTGACAGTTCTATTTTAGAACTATAGCCTCCGGCCCAATCACATACCGTTCTCACCGGAGGAGGTGACCTTGCCCAAGCGAAACGCGACAGCCGCCGTGATCGGGGCCGGCGATTTCATCGGCTCCGAGATCGCCAAGAAATTTTCCGCGGAAGGTTTCACGGTCTTTGCCGGGCGCCGCAACGGCGACAAGCTGGCGCCGCTGGTGAAGGACATCGAGGCCGCCGGCGGCGAGATTCACGCGCGCTCGCTCGATGCACGCAAAGAGGAGGAGGTCATCTCCTTCCTCAATGACGCCGACCAGCACGCGCCGCTCGAAGTCTGCATCTTCAACGTCGGCGCCAACGTCAATTTCCCGATCCTCGACACTACCGAGCGCGTGTTCCGGAAGGTGTGGGAGATGGCCTGCTATTCCGGCTTCCTCGCCGGCCGCGAAGCGGCGCGGCTGATGCTGCCGCGCGGTGGCGGCAACATCTTCTTCACCGGCGCGACGGCGAGCCTGCGCGGCGGCAGCGGCTTTGCTGCCTTTGCCAGCGCAAAATTCGGGCTGCGCGCGGTGGCGCAGGCGATGGCGCGCGAGCTCGGGCCGAACAACATCCACGTCGCCCATCTCATCATCGATTCCGGCGTCGACACCGAGTGGGTGCGGCAGCGCCGGCTCGAAGCGCTCGGGGCGAATGCGCTTGATAATCCCGATCTTCTGATGCCGCCGTCATCTGTCGCGGATGCCTATTGGCAGCTCTATCAGCAGCCGAAGAGCGCCTGGACCTTCGAGATGGAGATCCGCCCGTTCGGAGAGAAATGGTGACCGCGGAGCAAGACTGCGGCTAGACTGATCCCAATAGAAACTGAAATCCGGGAGGCCCCTACGTGAAGACCGCGATCACCGAACTGTTCGGCATCGAGCACCCGATCATCCAGGGTGGCATGCATTTCGTCGGCTTTGCCGAGTTAGCCGCTGCGGTCTCCAATGCCGGCGGGCTTGGCATCATCACGGGTCTCACGCAGAAGACACCGGAATTGCTCGCGAAGGAAATCGCGCGCTGCCGCGACATGACGGACAAGCCGTTCGGCGTGAACCTCACCTTCCTGCCGACCTTCGCGGCGCCGCCTTATCCGGAATACATCGCGGCCATCGTCGAAGGCGGCATCAAGGCGGTGGAGACGGCAGGGCGCAGCCCCGAACAATACATGCCTGCGCTGAAGGCCGCCGGCATCAAGGTGATCCACAAATGCACGTCCGTGCGCCACTCCCTGAAGGCCGAGCGCATCGGCTGCGACGCCGTCAGCGTCGACGGCTTTGAGTGCGGCGGTCATCCCGGCGAAGACGACATTCCCAACATGATCCTGCTGCCGCGCGCGGCGGAGGAATTGAAGATCCCGTTCGTCGCCTCCGGCGGCATGGCCGACGGGCGCAGCCTCGTCGCGGCGCTGTCGCTGGGTGCGGCCGGCATGAACATGGGCACGCGCTTCATCGCCACCAGGGAAGCACCGGTGCATCAGAACGTGAAGAACGCGCTTGTTGCGGCAACCGAGCTCGACACCCGCCTGATCATGCGCGCTCTGCGCAACACCGAGCGCGTGCTCAAGAACGCCAACGTCGATCGTCTGCTCGAGATCGAGCGCGAGAAGGGCGCGAAGCTGAGCATCGACGATATCCACGACCAGGTCGCGGGCGTCTATCCGAAGATCATGCTGGACGGCCAGATGGACGCGGGCGCCTGGAGCTGCGGCATGGTCGCAGGGCTGATCCACGACATCCCCTCCTGCAAGGAGCTCGTCGATCGCATCATGGATGAGGCGGAAGAGATCATCCGCAGCCGCCTGATGGGGTTCCTGGACGGGACGGGTGCGTCGCGAAAGGTCGCCTGACACCGCCAAACTTCTTAACCACGGCGGCACTTGGCCGCTGGAATTGCGCGTGACGCCTCCTAAATAGGAGTAAATTACCCCTTGAAATAAGCAATTTCAGGAGGCGTCCGTGGTCCTGAAGAGCGTTCCATTTGCAGTTGCCGTTGCCCTCGTGCTCGCATGGGGCGGCATTGCGCGCGCTGACGACTACAAGCCCGACGAATATCTCGGTCTCGATCTCTCCAAGGCGGTGCTGTCTCCGAAGCGGCTCGGGCCCGAGACGCAGTTCGCCCCGGTTGCGTTGGAGGCGAAGGGAGGCAACGAGGCGCAGGCGCGGGCCGAACCCAGCGACGTGCCGAAGAAAGTTGCCGCCCGGCGCGTGCACATGGCCGAACCGAAGGTTGCTCATGCCAAGAGCGTCCAGCCACGCGGCGCAGCGCGCACCAAGCTTGCACATCGTCACGGCAATCCGCTGGACGCGCAGGCGATGGACACCCGCATCCAGACCTGGCCGTGCCGCACCGGCGGCATTTGCGACTGGAAGCGCTAGCCGGGTCTGTCGCGTCATCCGGGCGTCGCAAAACCGTAGGCTCGGAGTCAAGAAACCATCAGGATAGGAGTCAAGGAGCGCAGGCACCTTCCGTCGCGATTCGACGAAGGTTTCCTGAATGGCAACGCTCCGCGCCTCGCGCGCATGGACCCGGCGGCAGTTCCTGGTCCGTTCGACTTCAAGCCTCGCCGTTGCCGCGCTCGGCTCACTCGCAAAGCCATCCATCAGCCGCGCCGCCGATCGCGCGCAAATCGCAGGTGGCATTCAGTCCGGCGATGTCTCGGATGGCTCCGCCGTGATCTGGGCGCGCGCCGACCGGCCCGCGCGGATGCAGGTGGAATGTGCGACCGTCGAGAGTTTCAAGACGATCATGGCGTCAGCTTCGCGCGACGCGCTACCCGATGCCGACTTCACCGCAAAACTGCTGCTGAACGATCTGCCGTCCGGGCAGGACATCTTCTATCGCGTCCGTTTCGACGACATCGCCACCGGCATTGCCGGCGAAAGCCGCGTCGGCCATTTCCGCACCGCGCCGGCCGCGGGACAATCGATCTCGTTCGTGTGGTCGGGCGACGTCGCGGGGCAGGGCTGGGGCATTGACATCTCGCGCGGCGGCTATCGCAGCTATCGCACCATGCTCGACAATCGCCCGGACTTCTTCATCCACTCCGGCGATCACATCTACGCCGACTGCACGATTCCCTCTGAGCAGAAGCTGCCGAACGGCGAGACCTGGCGCAATCTGGTGACCGAGGACAAAGCCGAGGCCGCGCACACGCTGGCGCAATTCCGCGGCAACTACAAATACAACCATCTCGACGAGCATTTTCGCGCGTTCCATGCGGAGGTGCCGATGTTCGCACAATGGGACGACCACGAGGTCACCAACGACTGGTCGCCGACCGGCAGCTACGACGACGCCGGCTATGAGGACGACGGCACGCCGCGCCTGGTCGCGCGCGCCCGCCGCGCCTTCTTCGATTTCATGCCGATCCGCGACATCGGCACGCGACAGGGC